>CBIHPB010000125.1:0-9998 GCA_966211485.1 uncultured Bdellovibrio sp. | reverse complement strand
AGTCATGTGCTGCTGAGCACGATGCTCAGCAGCCCGCGGGTTCGGGCCGGCGAAGAGGCCCGATTGGCAGGATGCAGATACTGCATGACTAAGACAAGAAAGCAGCTGCCAAAGGCAGCGCACGTTCGTTCTTGAAGTTCTACTCAAGCTTCAAATCCCTCAAACTCATCGGTTTTTCAACTATATCAGCCTGCCCCGTGAGTGGGTTCAAAATCAACGACCAAGTCACGTTATTTTTATTCGCGATCTGGATGATGGCTCGTTCAACCAATCCTTCTGGAGAGTAGTAGATATAGGCTATGCCTTTTGTCAGTGGATCGGGATGCGCCGGTGTTTCCACTTGAACAAACTTGATCCCGTCCGGAAGTTCTTTTTCGCCCTTCAGCGGTTTGTCAGATTTTTGGAAAGGACCTGCAGGCGGTTTGTCACCTGTGCTGCCTTTTTCCATTTTTTCGAAAGTCTGTTGCGAGGGAATCAAAACACTTCCGGCTGCGGATTCGATCCAGTAGGCAGGCTTATCATCCATGCGAATCGCCACCCTGTAGGTCATGCGCTTGAGGCGTGCGTAGGTGCGAACCTCGCGCGACAGCACGGCCATTTGGCGGACGACGGTTTTGATATTGTTTTTCTGGCCCTGAATTTTTGGTAGGCCCAAAATTAAAAGGCCGCTCAGAATTCCCAAAACAATCATGACCTCAAGTAAGGTGAAGCCATGTTGTTTCAAGTTCAGAGCGGACCTCTTATGCAAATTGCAAGTCCCTTGTCGGATTGCTTTCAGCCAGTTTACTTTTCAGCTTCTTCAGACGAGATGTCTTTGTTGTAACCATCGCCGCCTTCTTTTTTATCGCGGCCATAGCTCTTAATCACGAAGGCGGTGCCTTCGATCGAATAGGCGAATGGTGCTCCCCATGAATCGACCAGCTGAGATTGCTTGACGTAAGCTTCTGGTCCCCAGTTTGTGCAAGAAGCGTCCGCTTTCACAAGACCTTCCAGAGATTCGGGATACTTTCCGCAGTCGGTGTAGTACATGTTCAAAGCGGTGATCAACTGACCGATCACGATTTTGGTTTGCTTCACGTTGGCTTTGTCTTGTTGTCCGACGATTTTGGGGAGAAGGATCGCCATCAAGCTTCCCAGGATCGCCAACACGATCATGATTTCCAACAATGTCATACCACGAGAATTCTTCAATTTTTGCATAGCTTCTCCCAATGATTAAGAGACTTGAGTGTGAATCAGTTTGGCTTTACGGGCTACCTTTGAAGCTTTGAGTCATCCCGACATATTGGTCAATTCGAACATCGGAATCATGACTGAAAACACAATAACACCGATGGCAAAACCCATGACCACAAGCACGACGGGGCCCATCAAGCCGGTGAAAGAATCCAGCTTGTTTTTAACCTGGAAATCGTAAGCGTCCGAGACCTGGACCAGCATGTTTTCAAGTTCGCCCGTTTTTTCACCAATGTTCACCATGTGAATAACGATCGGCGGGAACTGACCGGATTTTTTAAGCGGTCCCGCGATCGATTCCCCCTCGGAGATATTGCCGCGGGCATCGTCAATGGCCTGTGCCAAAATGTCGTTATCGACAACGTTTCGCACGATCAAAAGCGCGTTGAGCATCGGCACACCACCGTTCAGCAGTGTTGCAAGCGTGCGAGTGAAGCGCGCCACACCGACCATGCGATTGACTTCACCGAAGAGCGGAGCTTTAAGCGAAATCGCATCCCAGCGCTTTTTGCCTTCCGGTGTTTTTTTCCAATTTCGAAATCCCCACCATGCCGGAATTCCGATGAGTGGAGCCATATACCAGTAATTCACCATCAGGCCCGAGATGCTGATGATCATCTCGGTGTACCAAGGCAGCTGCAAGGTCGGGAAGTTCTCAAACACCGCGACCATTTTTGGAATAACGAAGATGAATAAGAAGCTCAAGAGACCCATGGTCACAACCAGCATGATCACGGGATAGGTCAGCGCACTTTTCACTTTCGAGCGCAATTCATTCGCGGCCTCGGTGAACTCGGCGAGACGGATCAAAATCACGTCCAAGGTTCCGGACATTTCGCCGGCTTCAACCATCGAGATGTAGATGTTGTTAAAGATCGTCGGATATTTTCCAAGCGCTTTGTGAAATGTCGAGCCTTCGTTGACCATGTTTTTGCAGTCGGCGATCGCCACTTGCAGGACCGGGTTTTCCACTTGCTCGGAAACAGCGGTCAGCGCATCGACCAGCGGGATGTTCGCTTTGATCAGTGTCGCCAATTGACGAGTCATCAAGGCCATATCGGTGACATTGACCGAGCCGGCTCGTCCGCCGCGTTTTTTCTTGGCCGAGCTGTCGGAGGCTTTCTTTTTATCTTTGATGTCGACAACGAAAATGCCGTCTTTTTTAAGCCTAGCGCGTGCCGCACGCAAGTTTTCAGCATCGATATTGCCTTTGACGTTTTTTCCAGCCTGAGTCAGTCCACGGTATTCAAAAATGGGCATGGTTTATTGTGCGCGCGAATCAGGTTCCGGGCAAGCGGAACTCGCAGCGTGGGGAGGGGATCTCTGGGAAGATGATCTCGCGGGAGGTAGTTCGGGCAGGTGGCCGTGGAAGTAGCCAGGATGTGTCGTCTGGGGAGATTATTTTGCGGGAGGCGGCCCTGGGGGATGGGGCCGGGGAGGCCAATTTAAATTTCTGGACCTCATGCGTTTGCGGACATTCGTAGCAGAATTGTTGGTCCGAATCGAAATAGCAGTTGACACGATTTCTTGAATTTAATGGCCTGTTTATTCAATGAAAATTTCAGGAATGTTCCCGGCGGTGTTTCGAATTTTTCCGCTTCACAGCGCTTGAATCTGAAGACCGCAAAGGCCACTGTGAGGGACATTAAATGACACCAAACACTTTGTAGAAAACCTCCAAGCAGTGATTTTAAAACCCATGATATGGTCCCGATCGAATATTAAACCATGGGAGAAAAACATGAATCTGAAATCGCTCTCAAATCAAGAACTGCATTTAGCAACAAAAGCTGAAGTCGAACACGAACGCTGTCGAACCATCAAAGTGCTTTGGCATTTAAGAGAAAACGAGCGGCGCATGCTTTATGCCAAGATGGGATACCGGGATCTCAAAGAGTACTGCATCAAAGAATTTAAATACTCCGAAGGCAGTGCTTGGCGACGAATCTCGGCCATGCGGCTTTTAAAGGAAGTGCCAGAAGTGGAGAGTAAAATCCAATCCGGAGATCTCAACCTCACTCAGGTCATTATGGCGCAGTCGCATTTTCGCGAAGTCAAAACGAGCTTGTCAGAGAAAAAAGAAATCCTGCAGGAGATCGAAAATCAAACCGGCAAACAAACCGAGCGAGTGTTAGCCGAGAGAAAGCCTGAAGGCTGGATCGACAGACCGAAAGAAACCGAAAAAGCCAAGCGAGGGGGAAATGTTGAGATCACGTTGCTTTTAGATGAAGAGCTGCAAAAAGATCTGGAAGAAATTCAAGTTCTATTAGGCAAGACACATTCTAAGCTTGAGCTTTTAAAGCTGATGACAAAACAAACTTTGGAGACTCTTCGAAAGAAGGCGCAGCCAAAGTCACAGATAAAGCGACCAGTAGTTTCGTCTCTCGATTTGTCAGGCAAGGTGCTGCCACAGAAGGAGTGTCAGGATCAGCTACAAAAAGAACGCAAAGCGCAACCACTGCGAAGTAAGGGGGCGGCAAAGTCTCGGTATGTTGCTGTTGGAGTTCGAAGGGAAATCAAAATTCGAGATCAGGATCGTTGTCAGTATAAAGATCCTCAAACTGGTAGGCGGTGTGAGGCGAAGTTTCATCTGCAGATTGAGCACAAATGGCCTTTTGCGAAAGGAGGTGAGGCCTCAGCGGAAAATTTGCAGCTGCTTTGTGCGAATCACAATCGCTTGCGGGCTGTCCAACAATTTGGTGTTCGGAAGATGCACGAGTATCTCCCTTCGCTGAGATAAAGAATGACGGCCGTCCATTTTCCAAACGAACCGGTCAAGGGATTGCATCAATTTGATCATTGACCGGGTGTAGAGGTCATCGGAGTATTTTAAAATGAAAAATGCATTTTGGATGGTTGTCGTTTTCTTATCAGTTGCCTCGCATGCAGGAAATTCGGATGTTTCTCGCTCGGCTGAAAAATTCAAAGTCTTTGCAAGTGATGGCAAGGGATCTCGCATGACTCTGGTTCAGTTGAAAAGCCAAAGTTCTTTGACCGAGAATTTAGAGGAAAATATTTTGATTTTACATCCTGACTTGGCTTGGGCGAAAGATCATCCGAAGGAAGAGCCCAAATATCTCAAGCCAAATTTTCAGTCAGGTCGGATCGGGGCCTGGCGGACTTATGAAGTTTGGGACGTAAATGACCTTTCAAATAAGACCTACAATATTGTTTTGAAATCCGGTCCCAGTGCGTACCGGTTGATCTATTCACTTCAGCCTGTGGATCAAACGGTTTCGCCTCTTGTCGGCAAGACGGTTTTGTCGGACACCGGAAATGAAATGCTCAAGGAAATTACAGTCTATAAAACTGAAAAATACCGGCATTTGATTTCGCTTGATCGCGAGCAAAATCCAGTTGTGACAGATGCGAAACCAAGCGCCAAGAGCATCACCGAAGGCAAGTGCATCAGTGGAGCCGTGCAAATCGTATTCGAGGATGGGATGCGGAAAGATTTTCCCGTCGGCCAAAGTTACGCATGTCAGGATTTTAAGCTGAGCCCGGATCATCGGTACGCAGGCTGGAAGGCAACCGGGGAAATGACAGCCAAAACTGGAGATGAATTGCAGAAATATCCAGATGCAAGTCTGACCGTATTGATTGGTGATCAAACGTATTCCGTTATTGAAGGTGCTCGCTATATCAAACAGTGGTTTTTCACGCCCGGCCAGTCTCAGATCGTTGTGGAAACTGCTTTCGAGCACGGGCCCAGCACTTATTCGCTTTTCGATCTTCAAAATAAAAAGGTGATCGAAACTTGTGGAGAGTTCGAGCTGAATCATTGTGCCAAGCTCAAGCTGTTGGTGAAAGCAGCCGAGCCTTGATTTTCAAGGCGCTGGATTTTCAATCAGACTGTGATTTTTAAAACCGAAGCTGGATTACAAATCCAGCTGGGTGTTTGAAACCAGTTCTTCGATTGTTGTGATGCCGCTTAAGATCTTTTGGATCCCGTGGTCGCGGAAGGTTTTCATGCCGCCGCCAACCGCTGCTTTTCGGATGGTGTTACCATCTTTTCGTTGCATGACCAGCGAGCGGATTTCGTCGTTTACCACGAGCAATTCAGAGATCGTGGTTCGGCCGATGTAGCCCTTTTGGTTGCACTGGTTGCAGCCGATGGCCTTGTGGATATTTCCGGCACGAGCTTGCTCGCGCGAAATTCCCATCGTGTTCAATTGGAAATCGGTTGGTTCATATTTCACTTTGCAGTGTGGGCACAGAACACGCACCAGACGCTGAGCAATGATGCCCAAGATCGAAGTGGCGATCAAGAAAGGCTCAGCCCCGATATCGATCAGACGGGGAAAGGCGCCGGCTGAGTCATTGGCGTGGATGGTAGATAAGACCAAGTGACCGGTCAGGGAGGCGTTGATCGCAAGTTCCGCTGTTTCCAAGTCACGAATCTCACCCACCATGATGGTGTCCGGATCTTGACGAAGGAAGGCGCGTAGACCTGCAGCGAAGGTAAGACCGATTTTCGCGTTCACCTGCACCTGGCCGATTCCGTGGATTCGTTGCTCGACCGGATCTTCGACAGTCAGAATATTCACGTCAGGTTTGTTTAATTTTGTCAGGCAGCCGTAAAGAGTCGTCGACTTACCAGAACCCGTGGGACCGGTGACCAACAAAATTCCGTAGGTGCGCTCGACGAGATCGTTGATCATAACCAAGCTCTCGTCAGAAAATCCCAACTGCTCAAGTTCAAGAACCACGTTCGATCTGTCCTGAAGACGCATGACGATTCGCTCGCCGTGCGCGGTGGGAACAAGATTCATACGAATATCGATATCTTTTCCGCCGACTTTCAGCGGAATACGACCGTCCTGAGGCAGACGTTTTTCAGCGATATTTAAGTTCGCCATAACTTTCAGACGGGACGTGATGGCGTTTTGCAGTTTTTTCGGTGGTTTGAAGATATCGAATAAGATACCGTCGATACGAAAGCGCACGGCCATGTCTTTTTCATAGGGCTCGATATGGATATCGGATGCTTTTTCTTTCACCGCACGGAACAAAAGCGAGTTCACAAGCTTGATCACCGGCGCATCGTCTTCGCCCGCTTCCAAAAGGTCGACGATTGGATCGTCGAGATCGTAATCTTCTTCCTCGATATCATCGAGGCCAGCCAGATTGGCTGTGGATTTTTCGTAGACCTTGTTGATTGCGTCTTGAATTTTCGATGACGTCGAAACCAATGGACGCACGCGCTTTCCAAACATCACGCGCAGATCGTCCAAAGCCTTCATGTTGACTGGATTGGCGGTTAGAGCAATGACGGCGTCGGATTCTTCTTTAAACGGCAGAACCGAAAACTGTTTGGCGTAGTTGATCGGAAGATCGCGAACCAGATCCACCGGAATGTCGTTGACCGGAATATCTTTGATGAATTCCAGGCCCATCTCTTTGCAGAGATCGGCCACCAGGTCATCAGCCGTCGAGAAGTCCTTTGCGGCCAAAGATTCGCCGATGGTGGACGCGCCATTCATCGTCGGGTTGCTGAGCACGCTTTTGATCTGATCAGCGGTCAAGCCCGTCGTTTTTGAAAGAATATTTGGTACGTCCAAAGCTGCCATCAGTGATTCCTTTTCATTCCGTCAAATCAATTAAGGATTGTCGTCTGTTGCCGCTGGTCTTTGCGCGCGCTTCTTTTGGATTTCGTCGATCTTAAATCCGTAAGGATCGCGGCCACCAATTCCTTTGATGTAGTCTTGGCGCTGATCAATTTTATCACCCAAAAGCTGATCGGCATCGTTCGCAGAGCGCAAGATTTTCGGCGTCAGGAAAATTAACATGTTTGTCTTTTCTTTGGAAGCCGCACGTGACTTAAACAGCCAACCCAAGATTGGAATGTCACCCAACAGTGGAACCTTGGTGATGCGCTCGACATCGTCTTCTTTCATCAAGCCGCCCAATACCGCCGTGTCGCCATTGCGAACAACGATGTTGGTCTCAAGCTTACGAGTCGCCAGAGGCTGAGTGCTGGTCGCAAATGCATCCGGAGTCTTGGCAACTGACAGTTGCTTGATGTTCGATTTCAATTCCATACGAACCGAATTTGTCGTTGGACTGATGAAAGGTTTAATTTTCAGCTGAATCGTCGCATCTTCGAACTGTGGTGTGACAACCGGATTGGCTCCGTTTGCTCCACCTTGTGCCGTCGAACCGATAACGACTTTATCACCCACTTCGATCATCGCTTCTTGTGCATCCAGTGCCAAAAGTTGCGGAGTCGACAAGACGTTGGCGTTACGATTTGTTTTCAGGAAGTTGATGAAACCCAAGATCGTTGAAATCGTCATCGTCTGAGTGCCACCTGGAGTGGTCGGGATCTGAATCTTGTCGCCGCTTCCGAAGCCCAAAATCGTACCGGATCCGCCGGTCGGAGTGAGCAAGTCACTGAGATTGGTGCTTGAGAATCCGTTGAATCCGGCCTTCGCACCCGACGTATCAAACTTGAAGTAACCGATTTGGTAATTCATCTCGTCGGTTGCTTTCATTTCCATGATAATCGCTTCGACATAAACCTGATCGCGAGGGATGTCGATCTTACGCAAAAGGCTTAGCACCACTTCGTAATCCGGCTTGCTGGCGACCACCACCAATGAGTTCGTGCCTTCATCAGCTGTGATCTTCACGTCGCCACCGAAAATTTCCTGAGGAGCTTGCACGCCGCCAGTCGCCGTGATGACAGGGGCGGCAGCAGCGCCGCCACCAGTTGCTGGTTTTGGTGCGGCATCTTTCGCCACACCTTGCAGGGTGGCCGCGATTTTCTTCGCGTCACCGTTGCGCACGTAGTACACGTACACGCCACCGGCATCTTCAGGACGGATGCGGAAGTCGAGTTGCGAGAGAAGTTTTTTAATACGCGCGATACCAGCTTTGTTTCCGACCACGATCAGCGAGTTGGTGCGATCGTCGGGGATCACCATGAAATAAGAAGAGCCTGAACCGCCTTGGGTACCGCCACCAGTTCGTGGGAAGCGGGGAACACCAGCTGTAAAGCCGCCAGCGCCGCCACGGCTGTTGCCGGATCCGCCTTGTCCTTTGTTGACGATCTTATCAATGAGGTCGGCAATGTCTTTGGCTTTGGCGTAGTTGACTTTGATCACTTCCATTTGATCTTCAAAACCCGGAACATCCAGCTGATTGATGATCTTCATCACGCGGTCGATGTTCGAGCCATAGTCCGACAGGATGATCGAGTTTGTCGGCGGATAAACACTCATTTCGCCGTCTTTTGAGCTCAAGATACGCAGATCACGGTTCACGGCTTCAGCTTGAATGTGTTTCAAGTGAATGATTCGAGTGATCATCGTGTCCGAGTTCGGATAGTAAGTGCCCGAGAAAGTCTCGATGCTGTCACGCTGAGCATTTCTTGCCGAGCGGATTTTCAGGAATTTTCCTTGAGGCACAATCGCAAAACCGTTGATCGCAAGTGCCGACAAGAAAGCTTTGTAAGCTTCGGCGACGGTGATCTTTGAAGGCGCGATGATCGTGATCTTTCCGCGCAGACCGTTATCGATGATAAAGTTTTTGCCGGTCAGCTCGGAGATGGCTTTGACGATGTCCTGAAGATCCGCGTTCGGGAAGTCGAAGGACTCGATGGTTTCAGGGAAATTTGCATCGGTGATATCTTCGATGCCGGCTTTGGCGAATTTTTCTTTTTGCGAACGGCTGAGCAGCCCTTTTTCTTTTTCGCCAGCGCCCGAATTGGTGCCGCCAAAAGATCCCGGAGTTCCCGGGGCGCCACCGCCGCCGAAATCAGGAGGAGGCGGGGGATTGAAGTCGCCGCCGAACTCGTCCTGAGCTCGGGCCAAAGGAATCAACACTGACTGCGACACGAATGCTGCGACAGTCACTGAGGAGACGGACGATGAGATTACCGACCAGATTGATTTTTTCATTTCGACCTCAACAATTCTTCCGTGAATGGGTTCTCTTTTTTTTAAACAATCACAAAGTTACGCCTTTGCAGGAATGGCCTTCATGGCCAGCCGGCTTGGCGGATCGATGCTTCCATCTTACTTGACGGAATAATCGTTCTCTTGCTCGCGACCATCACGCTCGGTCAGGATTTTGATGTTCGGCGAGTTTTTCAGAGAATTGTAAAGTTCCATGGCCTTGGCAGGGCTGTCGATTTTTTCGCCGTTGACCGCTTTCAAACAGTCGCCGACCTGGAAGCCCAACTGCGTGTAGACCGAGCCCGGCTGAATGCCGATAAATTTATAGCACTCGATCTCGCCATTGGCATTTCGGCGAGGCACCATCGAGGCCTGCTGAAGAATCGAAGCGGTGTCGGCCAAGTATTTTTGCAGATCCGAGCGTTTGATTTCAAAATGGTTCGGTGCGGTTTGCGCGATATCGGTTTTGCCGGCAGCTGCCGGGGCAGTGTTTTTAGCGGCGGTGAAGTTGATCTTGCCGCCTTCCATTTTCATTTCGATAAATTCAAGCCGACTGTTGTTGCTGTTGCGGATGATGATGCGCGAGCGCTCGACCTTTTGCAAAGTCGCCAGGCCCTCGATATCGCGGCCGACACTGTATGCGAGAGTTTGATTTTTCGAGCGGACTTCGATGTTGGCGATAGATTTTTTTGGATCCGAATGAACGATTGTGCCTTTCAATGCCAGCGGCAATGAAGACTGAACGGGGGCGGCGTCTTCTTGGCCCGGGCCGGTTTGACCGTTGGCCAGCAATGGATCGGGGATCACGCCGTCCGAGGAGAAAATATTTCGTGAGATCACGCTGCTGTAGGTGCCTTTGCTGGG
>CBIHPB010000124.1:0-10031 GCA_966211485.1 uncultured Bdellovibrio sp. | reverse complement strand
AAAGGTCTCGCCGGCTTTTGGAACTTGGATATGAGCTGCTGCCAATTTGTCGGCAGCGGCGGTGAAATGCATTGCCAATTCATCATCATTGGCCCGCTTGGCGGCAGTTCTTAAGATTTCGACAGCCTGATCCGCCTCCACAGAGGGGGTGGCCTGAGCAAACGGAAAAGTGAATAGAATAAAAACGAGTCCCAAAAAGCTTCTCACATTGCTTCCCTTGGTTGAGGTCAAGAGGGCTTGCTTACCGCGGGCCCAAGTATCAGCTTCTATGCAAGCCAAAAACCGTCTCGATTCGTTTATACCGAAACGTCAGCCCAAATGTCTGTCAAAGGACTTTCGAAATGGCGCAAAATGGTCTCAGGTCGAATTGCTATAAAAAAGTGACATTCGATGTCCAGTCAAAAGTCGGTCCAGCTTTGAAGTCCATGCTATGCAAATGCAGATTCTGGTAGGATCAAAACATGTGGACCCTGCGTCTTTTCCAGCTTTGCCGTTTTTCAATTTTTTTCAGCATTGGGATTGTAGCTTCTATTGGTTTCGCCAAGAATTACCATCTTCAGATTGTCGGGATTGATGAAGTCAATCCCATGCAAAACGATCAAAGTCTTTATAATGATGCTGCCTATTTTTCTGAATACTGCAGGTCCAATGGCAAGACATGTGAGCAATATATCAATCTCAATCCAAAGCTGCTCGAACCAGGGGCGGTGATTCCAAAAGGTCTTCGATCAAGCGACTATAAGGGAACCCCAACAAAATCTGAAATCCTCAAGCGCATTCGAAACCTGATCGACAATGCGAATGACGGAGACAAGGTCGTCATTCACCTGGACAATCATGGTGGACCCGGAAAAAGCGATTCCGATACATCCTGCATTTACCTCAGTCATAAAGAGAAAATTTGTGATGGGGACCTCAAAGAAATTTTCAAAGATATCAAACCAGGTGTTCAAATCGGCTTGATTGCCGACGGATGTTTTTCGGGTGGATTTGCACAGCTGGCGAATTCGCAGATCTGTGTAGCGATGTCTGCGGATCAAAATATGATCGGCTTTGCGCAACGAGAGAGTGAGCAAATATGGCGCCTCGTAGGCTCGGGCAAAATCCGTTCATTTACTGACATTTCACGTTTGAGAAATGCGGTGACAGATTCGGAATTGATGACTCAGTTCCGAAACGGTGCTGACGTCATGAAGTTAAACACCTGTATTTCAATTGTCGAGCGGGTTCAGGCCAAGATGGCATCCAAGTATCACTTTGATTTCGGTCAGTCCGTGCTTGACGACATTTACGGACAGAGCTGTAAAGGCCCTGAAGGTGCGATGAGGTTGGTGACCCGTATGGGAGAGGTCAGTCGAAATATTTTTACACCCGAAGTTGAAAAAGAATTTTGTGCGGATGCGGGCCAGAGTGCGGCCGCAGCGGAGGTTTGTCGTAACTGGAAATCTTTTTCTGCCGGGCGAACATCGTTAACTGCGATCGAGCTACAAGCAAAGCTCGATCAAAATCAAAAAAATTTGCGGGATAAAACAATTCGGGTGTTGACGACGATTGAGGACCCGACCCGAAAAGCCATTATCGAGCTAGCACAAGAGTATTTGGACGGCGAAACGGGCGATCATGGAAGTCAGCTCGTCCGTTGGCGCAATGGTACAACAGTTGAAAAACAAGCTCGGGAAATTGTTTTGGCCTACCAGGCTTATAAAGAGAGCTCGAACACACTCATTGGTTTGAGAAGAAAATTGAGTCAGGACCAAAGACTCTCGGAAAAAGATCTCAACTTTATTAAGGACTGTGTATTCAAAGGAAATAATGTGGGGACCTACCAGACAGCAAGCCAAAGGCAGTTTAATAGGCAAGGAAAAAAAAGAATTCAATTCACTCCGCAACAATACGAGCAGGCTAAGAAGTGCGAAAACGAATTTGTATTTTAATCTTATCCCTTGTAGTTTATTTGCCGACTTCTGCCAGTCTGTTGGAAGACCGTGGATTTCAGAATGGAAAGTGCTACGAGCACCTTGTTCAAATCACAAGATATCAGGAAAAATGTTTTCTCAATTTGGCGGCCCAGACCCGGGCTCAGATGACTGTGGAAATGGCCAACTGCCCAAAAGAAAAAGGCGAGTGGCAGTATTCTCATTTCCGAATGCAAATCGATTCAGAGAAAGCGCCAGTCGCGCAATGGCTGAAAGGCTTTGAGGTTCACGATCAAATGATTGAAATCCTCGGTCTGCAAGAAGATGGCTTGGCTCATCCGAAAGCTTGCAAATAACTTTGCGACTTAGGCAAAAGTCGAGTCCAGTGCGACCGAAATAATTTCACCACCGAGAGCGCAAGCAAAAGTCTTTCGTCCAGATCGCAGGCCTTTGCATCTCAGAGGGCTAGGCTTTGGTGACACAACTTCCTAAAATAAAAGAAGGGCGTGTGGAACGCGCCAGGCAAAATTTGCCGGAGGCATGTTGTGACTTTTTGGGGATTGGTTCAAATATTCGTCGATTTGATATTGGTCGCAAGTGCTGGATTTATGTGGGTGAAATTGCATCGCCCTGCCAAAGACGACCCCCGCATGAGCCGCGGACTGCAACTGCTGCAAAGTAAAATTTCGGTGCTTGAAGATCTCAGTGATCGCACCGAAACCCAAGTCACCCAACTGACCACTTTGATGGAGCAAAAGTGTCGCGACATTCAAGGCACGATTTTCCAAGCGGAAAAACAAATCCAGAAAATTGAAGCGGCCATGGGAAAAAGTTTGGAAGTCGCCAAAATTTTCCAAGATAAAATCCCGCACCAGGAAATCATCGAACGCCAGAATACAATTAAGTATGTCAAAGCCGCTCGTCTTGCACATCAGGGGGTGGCGATCGATGAAATTGCATCCCAAGTCGATCTCTCTCGTGGCGAAATTGAATTGATCGCCAAGGTCAATCGCGATCAGTTGCAATTCTCGGAAGAAGATCTTCCAGAATGGGCCAAGCAAGATGCCCAGGCTCAGCCGGCTCCGACATCTGCTGACGAGCTTTTGGCTCCGCTGGTTCAGCAGCCGATCGTGCCGTCGTTGGCTGTCGCTGCGGAATCAAGATCCGTTCAAAATAAACAACAAGAAGTTCAACAGTCTCTTTCCAATCTCGGCCAGCAATTCCGTCAGGCAATGAGTCAACCTCAGATGCCGCAGACATTTGCTCCGCCAACCATTCCTACTCCTGCCGTCACCACCGCTGCACCTGCTTCTACGACTGTTCGAAGTGCCAATCAACCGAAGGCCTCTAGGGAAGACAGTGCGACCGGACCGACGATCAAGAAAGTCGTTTTCCCTAAAATAGAGGTGAACAACAATTTGGGGTGACCCATGCGTAGCATTTTGCAAAGGCTTGAACGCGGACAGCGGATTTCCGTTATCGTAAATGAAATTCAAGAAGACCGGCAGATTTTGGTCAGCTATTTGGGCGAACTTTTCCGAGTGAAAAACACATCGGGCCGTCGTTTCACAATCGGTGAAACCATTCAGCTGGTGGTCGCACAAAAAGATCCACTTGAATTTTCCCTCGTCGGCGAGCAACGGCTTTTTTCTCGAATGGTTTAGTCGACGCGAGCAAGGATTGCCGCTTCACAACTAATTAGAACAAAAAAATTTTAGAATTGATTGATTAGAGGCGCGAAATTACTTCGCGCTCTCTTTGATGAACAAAGTCAGATGATGTTTCACGACCGCCTGTGTGCGCACGGGCTGGTTGTTGAAGGTCCACTGCATTTCCTGGAAAGCTCCAAATTTGGCTTCCAAAATATGCTCTTCCATCATCGGGGCGGCTGTGTTGTGCACAGACGGGATTTGCGACGGAATGTAGTTCGGTCCAATAAAATTAAAGCGAATGCTGATCTGGCCAGGTGATTTCAAAGAGAAAATCATTTTGAAGCCATTTCGGAACAACATAAAGTCGGCGTGAGTTTTGGCGATTCCGTAGATTTTAATTCGGCCCAGCGGTGACGCCTTCAACTCGTTGAAAGCTGTGGCGGATTCGATGAACTCGGTTTTCAAAACTTGCAGGTAGTTCAAAGTTTCCTGGACCAGAGCGCGCTCGGTGTCCTGACCAGTGCCCATATCGACAACGCCGGATTCTTCCATTTGCTCCTCGGCTCTGACGAGGTCGCGAATCCAACCAATTCGATCCTGAAGTCGATCGTTCATTTTCTCCATGGACACCCTCCAGCTTTCAGTTTTTCGGTCAGGTCATATCTTGTCAATAGTGGGAATCATAAGATTTTAACGCATTGCTGCTACCAAAAAGGGGTGGGCACTTTAAAAATGGGGTATGCGCTATTCGTTTTTTGATTCTTATCGCGGCTTTGCTTTGCTGGTGATGGCGACCTACCACTTTTGCTTCGATCTCAATGTGTTTCAGGTGCTTCACGAAAACATGAATTACGATCCCTTCTGGCTGAACTTTCGCGCTTTCATCATGACCTCGTTCTTGGGATTGGTGGGGGTGAGCTTCCAATTCGCCCAAGCTCGCTATGAAAGCCGCGGCTTCCGAAAACGCCTTCTGCAGTTAGCGGCCTGTGCGGCGATTATTTCCGTGACGAGCTACTTCACCAATGCCGAAACCTGGATTTTCTTCGGGTTTATTCACTACATTTTCCTGATCAGTTTGCTAAGTCCAATCCTGATCAAATTTCCACGCATCTGCCTCCTGCTGGGAATCGGAATTATTTTGCTGCCCTTGTATTACCGCAATCCGGTTTTCCAAAACCCACTGCTGGTGATCAGTGGGCTTGCGCCCGAAAAACCAATCACCGAAGATTTCTCACCGATCTTTCCATGGCTTGGGGTCACCATGCTGGGAATTTTTATCGGATCTGAAATTCAAAAATGGAAACCGCGCTGGGCCCAAGCTTGGGAAATCCCCAAGCTCAGCTTCTTGGGGCGCCATTCTTTGATTTTTTATATGACTCATCAGTTGGTTCTGTACCCGCTGGCATGGACCATCGGGCAAGTTTGGAATGGATAACCACTCACTGCCACATGGCAGTCACAAATCTCGCGAGCCTTAAAACTGAACGCCCGTCATAAAGCGGTCGCCATCGCGATACTGTGAATCGGTGGCGTTGTAGTATCCGAAATAGAAAGTCAGCGGGAAGTGATAACCGATCGTCAAATCGAATTTCAATTCCGCACCCGTGCTCCAGAAACTGCGCCACTGATCGACTGTTTCAAACTTCGAAGTCGATTTGTTGTAAGCAAATCCATCCACCGTCGCGCCATCCGCCACCAAGGCCCCGTGTGCGCGCTTGATAAATAGCGGAGCCGTTCCCGCGCCATGATACAGATAGAAAATCGGGAAGCGATATTCAAACGTGTAATTGGCTAAGCTCTTACCCAAGAATTGCCCGGTCATATAACCGCGCATGATATAAAAAGGCGAAAGGCTATTCGCGAACGGAGCCGACGAAACCGTGAAGGCATCGTTCGCCGCGCGAACTTCGCTGGCGGATTTGTCGATAAACTGACCTTGCGCCCGCACCATGATCGCATGATGGCGTGGCAACCACTTGCTGAAAAACTTTTGCACGGACGCTTCATACAGATGAAAGCTTTCGCGTCCTTCGGCATCGTTCGGAGTAAAATCCGTGACCGACAAGCGACCGCTCCAGCCGCCCTCTGGCGTGACCTGCGCGCCGGACATGGTGGTGTTCGAATACTGCATCACCAAAGAAGGACCACTGGCTTCCGTGTTCGGTGACGTCGTGTTTTCGTAATCGCGGCCGATCCAGCTGTAACCAATACCCGCATAAAAATCAGTGGCGATCTTTGGAATTTCCCAAACTGCATCAACTCCATACAGCTGCTGACGGAAGGTGATTGGCGTGTTGACGATACTGGTTTTATAATCAAAACCTTTCACCGAAACCGTCGCTGGAGTCGTGTTGTTCATGTAAATAAACGTCGAGCTCAGCTCTTGCGGTTTTGTGTCGTAAAGAACGGCCAGATTGTAATTGTGTTTTCCCAGCGGATCCATTCCCGATGTCGAGCCACCGATCCACGAAGAATCATTCGAAAACGCCAAGTTTGGAAGCCAGTAGTGCGGCAAAATATAAGTCCCAACCGAGTAGTCCTCAGGCTCGGGTTTTTCCGTCACCGGAACCTCCCGTTGCACAGCTGGATATCGATCCGCCAGCAGCGGAGTCACCGAAGGCAATCGGGCCGGCAAAGTCGCCGAATAGCTGACAGGCGTGCGGCGAATTTGAAAACCGCGAGTCGTCAGTTCGCTGTAATAGACATCGCCCAATTGCGCATCCAAAGCCGAGCTGCTGATCACCGTCGGAGAATTCGTCAGCGGCTTGGCTGTTTTCAAAGCGCTGTCGGCCAAGTAAACGTTGGCAACACCATTCTGGGTTGAGGTGAACTGCAAGCCTTTCGCCGTCAGCACAGGGAAACGCGCATCCGGAAAATCCGCCAGCACATTTGAAACCTGTTTGCTGGCAAAACTATACTTGTGCAGAAATTCATCCTTCGGCGTGCGCTCGGAAAACACAATCTCATCCGCACTGATAAACACCGGCGAAGAAATCCGCGCCTGCAACGGGGACGAGTAAAGAATCTCGCTCGCCTTGCTTTCAAGATCGATCACCGCCAAATGCGTGCGAGCCGCATCCAGCTTCACATAAACCGCACGCTTGCCATCCAAAGAAGGGGATGCCTCACGAGCCCGCTCATTCGTGGTCAAGGTTTCGACTTTCATTTTGGTCAGATCAAAGATCTGCAAGTCTGAGACTTCATGATAGCGATTCAATGAATCTAATTTGTCGAACAGAAATCGCTTGGAATCCGGAAACCAAGCCAGGCGGTGAATGGTCCCACCCGGAGGCGAATCTTCATTCTCGGACTCGTCCAATCCCAGATCGTTCATTTTGCGCGGATCCGGACTGATTTCTGGCATACTTTCACCCAAGCGCTGATCAATCTCGGCTTTTTCTTGCGAGCCATCAAACGGAACCGTCACCGACGGGCGCTGCAGAATGCGCACCGAGCGCTTGTTCGCATCGTCCTTCGCCAGGAAGGCCATCTTCAATCCATCCGGACTGATCACAGGCAAAAATGTTTCCTCGCCATTTTTCACCATCAACATTGGGCCTGATGAAAGCGGAACTTTTCCCAAGGCCGCTAGTTGAGCTTGGGCTCGCTGTGTGAGATCGGCTTTCACGTCTTCGAGATGGGCCGAATAGCCCTGCGTGGTGAATTCATTGATCGGACCTTCCATAAAAAATGGAACTCGTCCGCCGTAGCTGTTGTGCAGTTCTTTGATCAGATCTTTTCCATGCTGAGCAATCATCTGACTCCACATCAGCGAGCCAAATAAATAGGGACGAGCCCCCTGAGGCCACGTGTGAATGCCAGTCTCGTTGAGCTCGGCCAGTTTGATGCCGTTCAGTTTATTTTCCTGAACATAGGCACGGACCGCACCGTCTTGAAATGGCGAGCGCAAGCGACCGCGATCACCGGTGCGAGTTTCCAAATCAACGGCCACGCCTTCTAGCCACCAACGTGGCAACAAAAGATTCGGCGTGATGATATTTCCGAAAACATAGTACAGGGCTTTGACGCCGCCCCGGCGCGGCTGGAACGACAGAATGTGCGTGAATTCGTGCATGGTCAGCTCGCGCGCCCAATCACCAAAATCCGAAATCGTTTCCTGTGCGCCCGGCATCACCGGATACAAAACAATCAAACGATAAGGAAGAGCCGTCGCGTAACCATTGGTCAAATCGGTGCGATCATCGATAACGACGGCTGTGCGCTCGGGAAGGTAATCGAAATACTGAGAAAGGAAGCTGATGTTGTCTTCGAGGCGATCAGCGTAAAGATTGGCCAGCTCCTGATGTTTCGCATCATAGATGAGGTCAAAATGCTTCAATCGCAGCATTTTCCAGTCGATCGAGGGATCCACCTGCGCAAAGGCTTGGCAGGTCAGCAAAATCAGGGCGAGCAGGGGCATCAGTTTTTTCATGACGCCAATTGCAGCATGAGTCCTTAGGTTTGACAAACAGCTATGTGAGGCTCAAAAATTTGTTTTGTTCAAAATTCGACAATTGTTTTGTCAGGAGGAAACAACGTGATCATTCGTAAACTTTCATTGATGGTTTTGACAGCAACTTTGGTATTCGGTCTGGGCGCTTGTAAGAGCAAAAAGACGAGCGAAGACACAGCGGCTCCTACTGAAGCAACAGCTGACGACGGTTCAGCGCCAAAAATCGAACAAACTCCAATGAGCTTTGATGCAGCAGGCAGCGACTCTGGAAAGATCGACGGTCTTCAGTCAATCAACTTCGAATACGACAAAGCCTCTTTGGGCAGCGACGCGAAGAAAAAAATCGCTGGTAACGCAGACTGGATGAAGAAGAACTCTGCAACCAAATTGCAAATCGAAGGTCACTGCGATTCTCGCGGTTCGATCGAGTACAACTTGTCTCTGGGCGAGCGCCGCGCACAAGCTGTGAAAAACTACATGACAAGCTTGGGAATCCCAGCGGGTCGTCTGTCGATCATCAGCTACGGCAAAGAAAAGCCACTGGCGAACGGCGATTCAGAAGCTGATATGGCGAAAAACCGCCGCGCTAACTTTGTTCCATTGGGACAGTAATCCTCAATGAAGTCCTGGTTCGGAGCCCTTCTCGCACTGTCCGTTTTGGTTGGCTGCGTGACGGCTCCGCCTCCAGTTGAAGACTACACTTTGGCTCGGGCCGCCATCGAGGCCGCCAAAGCTGTCGAATCCGCTCGCTACTCTCCCGGTTTTTGGCATCAAGCCGAAGAATCCTACCGCCGGGCCCAAGAATTCTACAAAGACCACGAATACGACGAAGCTCAAGCCGAATTTGTCAAAGCCCGTATTGCCGCCGAAAAAGCTGAAAATTCCGCACGTCTCATTCGACAGAAGAACGGCGAAGTTCTATAATCAAAGCGTTTAAAAGATTGGAGCTCCGATGAGATTCACATTCCGAATCCTTTTGCCTGTTGCATTTTTAAGCCTGACCGCTTGTGAAAACTTCCTGACCCGCAACGACGTCAAAGAAGCCGAGCAAAAAAAACAGATGCAGGAGCAAGTCGTGCACCTGCAAAAGAACACGGCTGACACGAACAATCGTTTCTCGGATATCGAGTCCGATCTGCGCGGACTGAACGGCCGGGTTGAAGTCGTCGAAAATAAATTGAATCAAAGCAATCAATCCAGCGACAAGCAACGCCAAGCCAGCGAACAAGTGGCCAACGAAAACGCCAAAAAACTGCTCGTCTTGCAGGAAGAAGTCACCAAGCTGACCGAGCAAATGAATCAGATGTCAGCCGAATTGACTGCGATGAAATCAGCCGAGCAAGAATCCGCCGCAGCTCCTGCCAAAAAAGACGCTTTTGCCCAGGCCGAAGAAAATTTCGAAAAGAAAGATTTCAAGAAAGCGATCTTGGGCTACCAAAAATTTCGCGATTCAAATCCAAAGAGCAAAAAGTTTCCGGAAGCCACTTATAAAATCGGCGTTTGCTTCCAAGAATTGGGAATGAAAGACGAAGCCCGCACATTTTTGGACGAAGTCGTGGCGAAATTTCCAGCTTCACCTGAAGCTAAAAAAGCGAAGACTCGCCTGAAAACTTTGAAAAAGTGATCTCTCTTTGCCTGGCCATTGAAACAAGCTGTGATGACACCTCGGTCGCCCTGGTTGGCGCCGACGGGGTTGTGCACGGTCTGGTTTCCGCGCACCAGGATCTAGCCCACAGTCCCTTCGGTGGAATCGTTCCTGAAATCGCAGGACGCAATCATCTCGAAAATCTTCTTCCGCTGATCGAAACCGTTTTCAAAAAATCCGGTAAAACCTGGAGCGAAGTTCAAGGCATCGCCGTCACCAATCGTCCAGGCCTGATCGGCTCGCTGATCGTGGGAATTGTGACCGCGAAAAGTCTCGCGCAAGCTCGCAACCTTCCCTTGATCGGTGTGAATCATCTCGAAGGCCATATCGTCGCACCTTTTCTGCGCGATACCACATACCAGCCG
>CBIHPB010000123.1:0-10177 GCA_966211485.1 uncultured Bdellovibrio sp. | reverse complement strand
CTCGCGCGGTGGATTACTTTGCTCGTTATGGTGGAGAAGAATTTGTGATCTTGCTGCAGGGAACGCCAATTAAGACGGCGATCGAAGTGGCGGAGCGAATTCGAACCACCATCGAAACCAGTGTGTTTGAGTTCGAGGGCAAAACGATCCCAGTGACGATTTCTCTGGGTGTCGCTTCGAGAATGTTGAATGAAACTTCATGGGAGCAGCTGTTCAAACGCGCCGATGAAGCTTTGTATAAATCCAAGCAGTCCGGCAGAAACCGTGTGACTGCGGCTAATTAGACGAATCAAGACATCATAAGCTTCTCTTATATTAAAAATAACGAATAAATTCAGTTAGTTAGTGGCATTTTGCTTTTCTATGCTGGCCTCTGTCTTGCACAATCTTTAGGCAAGGTTAACGGGGCCAAACCTCGTGGGTCCCAGTGCATGAGGCGCTGGAATTATTTCACGAGCGACTAACCGTTTGATCCAGGGGGGAAGTCTATGGGGGAGAAATCGATTGAGATTTCGGACATCGATGTGATCGAGAAAATCCGAAATGGAGAAAGATCGGCGTTTTCGCTGCTAGTAAGAAGACATCAAAAGAGTCTGCTGAGACTCAGCCTGCGATTCGTCAAAGATATGGATACGGCAGAAGACGTGGTGCAAGAAAGTTTCATCAAGGCCTACGAGAGGTTGCACTCGTTCGAAGCTCGCTCAAGTTTTCGCAGCTGGTTGTTCCAGATTGCGATCAACACGGCGAAAAATAAATTAAGAGACCGTCGGGATGACACCACGGACATTGAAAATGTCCCACTGGCTGTCGCCGCACGGGCCGAGACAGGACTGCTGCACAATGCGGTGGCGGAACTGATCCAGAAACATGTGGAAGATCTTCCTTTCAAGCAGCGCACAGCTCTGACTTTGCGAATTTACGAAGATCTCAGTTTCAAAGAAATTGCGGAGATTATGGAGTGTCCATATGACACAGCCAAAGCAAATTACCGCCATGCTTTGATGCGATTGCGTGAAGAGCTGCAAACGCACTCGGATCTCAAGGCTTGGACAGAAGAAGTCGGAGGATTTTTCATGGAAGTCGAACGCAAAACAGCCGAGGTGGAATCATGAGTCGTGAATCTTGGTGGTTGGATTTCGTCGAAGGAGACATCGACGAATCCACTCGCTCTGAAATGAAATCGCTCTTGCGCCATTCCCCTTCGGATCAAGAGCTGGTGAAGTCCATTTCCGATACCAAGACGCTGATAAAGGAGCATGCTCAGCCCTTGCCGGAAATCCGGGAAAAGGACCTGGACTTTCTGCACGATAAAATCATGGCTTCGATCGAAGAGTCAGCGATGCGGCCGACGCCACGGGTTCGCCTAATGGCGCATCATCATCGCCTATTGAAATCGATGTCGACGGGGCTGGCGGTTTTGCTGCTAATGTTGTCAGCAGGGCAGTTGGTTTCGAATCGTGGCCAGAATACACAGGCCGATGTGTCAGAGAAAATGGCCTCGGCAGCCCAGGAAAAGCCAGAAGATCTGTCAGTCTTAATGACCTATCAGACCGAGCATGACTTTTTTGTGGACGTGGCCAGCCAGAGCCTAGATCATCTAACCAAGGAGCAGTTTGAAAGCTTTTTGAAGGTGACCAAAACGCGGTAACTATCCGCACGCGATCAGTGATCGCGATTTTTTTGGCAGCCGGGAGCTTTTCCAACTGGAAGGCTCTTGGCATCAAGATTTGTATTTAAATTCGCATCAAAACGGCCGACGACTTTTTCTGCCATTGTTTTTTCCGTCCTATTCACAAGCTCGCTTTTCACATTCGTCATCGCATTCTCTGGCTCGCTTTTCGCGAGCGAATCTCGTAACAAAGTTGAAGAACTTTTTATCTGGAAAATTTCTGACGAGCTCAAACTTTCCGTTCCGGAAGAAAAATCTCTTTCCGATCTCATACGCGGTTTGAACGAGCGCCGCACCCACGTCAATGAAGGCCTGCAGGAAGCGCTGAAGAAAATGTCTTCTGCTCAAACGGTCGGCGAACGAGAGAAAATCTTGGTCGAACATCGCAAACTTTTGAAATCCTACAGCGATCTTTCGCTTGAAGAGGCCGATCGTGTGCAGAAACTTTTCGGAGCTGAAAAAGCGACCCGATATTTTGTTTTGAAGAATGACCTCACTAATCGCTTGAAATCTATGCTCGCTTCGCCAGAGCCCAAGGCCGCTCAAAAGCTGGGCCCTCCAAAAGTCATCGAAGAGAATTAAAAGACAATTAGATGCCACATTCCTCGGCCCTGTTTCCGGTCTCGGCGTATTTGCAAAAGTTGCTAAGTATATCAACTGAGACGGTCTTTTTTTTTGCTCTTTTTTCAATCATCTTAGGAGCGGACTCATTTTCTCGATTCCCAACTGCCGAATCGCTGCCCGCTGATTGCATTTGCGACAAAGCAGGCGAAGATTTTCTTTGTCATCGGTGCCTCCTTTCGCCCGGGGGAGCCGATGATCGATCTCCAAGGCATAGGCTGAACTGCAATTCGAACATTTGCATTCATCCTGTCGCCAGACTTGTCTTCGAACCTGGAGATGTGAAACCGATTGAATATTCCCATGAGCCTGGTTTTGTGAAAGCGGTGGAACCGCTTCGCTGCTGCGAGGCTTCATGTGCGTTGCGGACGGCCTTTGAGGTTTATCAGCTGATTTGTGAGACTTGATTCTTTCGATCGCTTGATCACACAGTAATTCAAACAGCTCGGCGTTAGATAGATTTGGATACTTATGCGCCAGTAGTCCCTTGAGTTCTTGAACTTTATTTTCCATGTTCGCTTTTGCAGTAAATCGAAATTCAATTCGATCTTGGCTCACAATAGATACTTTTTCAGGTCGTAATGTTTCGGGTGCAGAAGACTGAGAAAACATAAACTTTTGTGTTTCTCGAATCGTTTTGTCGCTGATCTGCTCAAGAATTTCCAGTTTCAATTCTTTTGACACCTCAGCTTGTTGAACTTTCTTTTCCTGTCTGAAGAAAGACTGGGCGATACCCAAATGCGAAAGAGAGAGCTCGCCCTGATTGATTTTTTCTTCGACCTCCGGAAGCTCGGTGATCAGCTGCATAGCCGAAATACGCCGGTAAGCTTCATCATCGGAATATCCATAGTGCTGAACCAGCATCTGGCGAAGCGAGCCATATTGAAAATCACAATAGAGTCTGCGTCTTTCAATCTCGCGAAAGTGATGCAAGGTTCGCGTCAGCACCTCACGCTCTTCGCGGACGCATCTGTCTGTATTTTGTATCAGCACCTGATCGGTTAATCTTTTGAGATTCATTTTTCTCTCGCTTTCTATCCGGTCTTTCATTCGCACGAGCAATCGGAGTGAGCGAACTGTACCACAGGATTTTAAGAGAGAATTTTGGCGTCTAATGGCTGAGGGAAGAAAGAAGAGTTTCAAAATGTTCCCGGACTGGTGGTTGAGAATTTCCTGTGGCTAAAGCGGAAATGCCGGCGTAAAAACCATGCCCAGATCGGTCGTGAGAGAAGAGAGAGAAACTTTCTTTTTCTACGAAAAACCGCTGTCAAAATATTTTTTCAAATAATTTTCACACCGCAAAGCTTCATGGGCGTCGCGGGACAAATGCACAAGCGCCTCGCTGGAAAAAAGATTCGCAAGTGTCTTCGAACTTGTGCATCGTTGTCCAAAGCTTCGGTAGCTTCATCGCGAAATCGCAATAGAAATCAGAATCAGAATCAGGATCAGGCTACCTAATATTGAGAAGACTTATTTCGAATTGCCTGATTGCGAGGCGACCAGTTTCTTCAGATCTTCCTCGGGCTTCTTCGAGCTTTCGAGCTCGCGACACTTGTCGATGAATTTCGAGAAATCACCGCCGACTTGGTCGTAAAGTTTTTCGAAGTCGCTTAAGTCCTGCATATATGTCTTGTAAACCAGCAGGCGAGCATTGTTGAGAGAAAGCTCTGGGAATCGGCTATAAGATTTCGATTTCAGCTTTGGCGCAAGTTCGGTTTTAAAGCGCTCCTGGATTTCCTTGATTCGCTTCATCCGAAGCTCTTCGTTTTTCTCGGGATTGGTTTTGTACCAAGCTTCCAGATCGGAAATTTCTTTGGTGATAAACACCGAAAACAAACGATCGTCTTCGTTTTCAGTCCGAGTCGTCTGCACAGTCTTTGAATCCGGGCCTTCTTCTTTTTGGTAGAACATCTCCATGCCCTTGTTCCCCAGGAACACCGCCAGGCGCTCGTTAAAATCCGCCGAATTTTTAATATACAAAGTGGCGTGCACGGTCTCGTGGATCAAAGTGTTGACCAGATCGTGATCCGGGTAAGTCAGCATCGAGGACAGCAGTGGATCGTTGAACCAGCCCAGCGTGCTGTAAGCGGAAACCCCGCGCATATAGGTGTCGAGGTTTTCCTTCTTCAATTCCTCTTCCTGCTCTTTGGCGCCAGCTTCATTGAAGTAGCCTCGGTAAGGCATGCTGCCAATAAAAGGATAGTGCCAGAGATAGTGCTTGAGCTCCCACTTGGGTGCTGCGCTGACTACGTAGGTGACATAAGGGCGATCCAATTTGACAAAGGTGGTGTAATTCTTTGTCGGCTTTAGATGCAGATCATTCTCGGCAAAGGCGCGAACTTTTCCGGCAAGCAGAAGTTTCCGACGCTGATCCTCGGTAAGCCCAGGATCTTCCAAAGCTTTTTCCATCGGCACGCGTGAATTCAGCAAAGCCATCTGGTTGTAAGCGGAAGAAAAATAATAGCCGATCTGACATCCGGAAAGACCCAACATCGCCAGCACCAAGAGACCTGATTTTAAAACATCCATGACAGGCCCACGCGTCCGCTGACGTCGGTGACTTTGGTGTCATTGTTAACTGGAGTTTGAATCGCATCGTAGCTGGCGCGAATAGCGAAATCATCGGTGATAAAAAACTTTAAACCCACACCGGCGCTGGGTGACAGTCCGTTGTAGGTGATTTCCCAAGGATTGGCGCCCGTGTCCTGAACGACCTGCTTGACGCGCACTTGGGCTGCTCCGCCTTTGATGTAAGGCTGAAACGGGGCTTTGCGATCGGCAAGAATAAAAATCAGATCCAGTCCGTAGACATCCGTGTACTGGGTCGTCGTACGCAAAATCGCACCCGCGTACTCGGGCTGTTTTTCTTTTTTCACCGCCAGCGTGTTGGTGTAACTGGCTTCCAGGGCGACTCGCTCCCAAAAATAGAACGAAACCGAGCCGGTGGTCGCCTGTTGCTCGCTGTTGTTGTCGCTATCGAAGGCGGATTTTTTATAGCTGTAGTTCACACCGATCTCGGTGTTCATCGCGAAAGCCGAAACGCTGCAAAGAAGAACCATCAAGGGAGAGAGAAGTTTTCGCATCCTTCGATTTTACATCGCGGACAGTCTCGTCTCCAGGCCAGGGGCTTAATCTCTCGACTTAACTAAGACTTTGGGCTCGTAGCGAACCTGGAAAGAATATTGGATGTGAATCAGGCCATCGGACTCGACCATTTCGGGTGGCGGATTCTGGAAGGTGCGGGCCTCCAGAAAAGCCTGGATCGCCGATTGGTCAAAACCACGAAAGCCCGAAGACTTCATCAGACGTGTTGTATAGATGTCGCCGTTCGAACGCAGAAGAATTTCGAGATGAGTCGTCCACAATCCCGAAGCATTGTAGACCAGGCGATCGGGTGGGGTGCGGTCGATCGAGTTTCGCACATTGGTTTCCCAGCGAAAGCGAATGGCCTCGTTGATGCGAGAGAAGAAAGAGTAATACAAATACTGATCCGTATTCAAAGCCGTGAAAGAGCCGATTTCAATGTCTTTGGACAAGGCCTCGCCGATCGTGGAAATGCCGCGCCCAATCTTGCTGCTGCTTTCTTCCTGTTTCGGCATGGTTCGATACTTTGGAGTGAAGGCTTCCAATGTGCCGGCTTTGCTATGGATATCCGATGAGCCGGGGCGTTTGCCTTGCTCGGCATGCTTGGCCTGTTCCGGACGAGCCTCGCGCGGACTTTGATCTTCTTTTTCAGAAGGCGAGTTGTTACGATTTGCGGTTGCTCCGGTAACGGCAGCCTGAGATTGCTTCTTTACGCGCTGTTTGAGGGCCGAGAGGTAGGCCATCTGGTCTTCATAGTCTTCCGACAGAAGATCCTTCGGCACCTCGGTCTGGGTCACGATCTGCTTGTTCTTTGTTTGTGTCTCATTTTGAGAATCACGGTCATCGATGATCTCGACTTCGATGGGCTTATCATCGAACTGCGCGACGATCAGGGGTGCGAATTTCGCACTCCAAACCAAAAAAAGGTGGATCAGAAGGCTGAGAACAATTCCCAGTAAAACTCGCATCTTATGATCCAATTTAGGACGCTTTTGGGGGTCCAGCAACCGATAACGGCTAAAGATGAAACAATTTCTGCCGATAAGTCTCATGGTGGGTGGGGGTTTTACTTATGAGCAATATCATCGACATTCGTTCTCGTCTGAAATCTCAAAAGCAGGATACGAAGGGGTCTGGGGAAGAAGCCTCAGTCGTGGATATTACTGAAATCCGTACGGAAGTTCTTGACGAAGACCGTCGCAAAGTCCGCCGAACCCTGCTGACCGAGTTCATCGCTGTGCACACTGTGGTGCCTGGCATGGGCCTGATGAAGGTCACCTTGTTCAATATCAATGATTCGGGCCTTGCTTTCGATATTGACATTAAAAAGGGCCATTTCCAGGCCGGTGAAGAGGTCGCCATGCGCGTTTACCTGAATCACCAGACTTTCTTTCCATTTATCGTGAAGGTTAAGCACGTCACCGAAATCGAAGACGAAGAGGTTCACCGCCATGGCTGTGAGTTCGTCGGTGGAACGATCAACGACGTGGCTTTGCACCATTTCGTCAAGTTCATCGAAAATGTCAGCGCTTCATTGAAGCATGACAAGGGCGATGTCATCGTTTCCAATATCAATTCTTAATTGAGATTTGTTCGAATCCTAAAACTGATAGCCCAGTGACAGGGATACGAGACCCCATTTCAATTTCATTTCCTGTCTTTGTGTCAGAGTGTACTCGTCCCCGGGGCTGTTCAGCGTCGCCGTGGTGATCGTCTGGGGTTTAAAGTCGACGAATTCAATCAATGGCTCAATCAGAATGTTTTCGGTCAGCAAATAGCGCAGACCAAATCCGCCTCCCATACCTTCAAAACTATACGAAGTCGCTGTGTTTGAAAACGTTGTGACTCCCAACCCGCGGTCCATCTGGCCTTGAGTTTTGATATCGATATTCAGTTTATTGTAGGTCATTTTGATAAAGGCCATCAGGGAAGGAAAAAGCAGCACCCCGGGCTCAAGAGAGACTTGCAGTCCCATGGTGGGCTCGAGAACAGTCGTCATCTTAAAGCCATAGGGATAATCGGCAACATTGGTCGGCGAGGTGAGATCAAATTTTTGGCTGGCCACGTGTCGTTCCGAGTAAGCATCAGCAGAGACTGAAATTCCAAGCCAGCCGCCACCCATCGGAGTCAGGTACATCAATTTCATGGTCGGAATTTTCGATTCACCATCGGCGTTTTCCGCTTCCAAGTGGTAGCTGCCAACCGCGATGTAGCCTGGATAAGCGTAGCTGCCGCCGAACCGATTGCTGGATGTATAATCGATGTCAGCGGACGATTTGTCTTCGGTTAAAGACTTTGCGCCTGCACTCAGCCACAGCCCTTTAAAGTCCGCATGGGCAGCCAGAGAAAAACTGAGAATGAAGCTGACGATAAAGCTGAAGCGGAGCGGGCTCCTCAATAATAATCGAAACATGAATTCTCAGCCTAGGGGACGATTCCGATTTCGCCAAGCGGAATTGACCTAGACCTTTCATAATCCCTTCCTAACAAAATTATTTTGAGTCCTTAAAAATCTCGCTCGATGGGCAAAAAAATCCATTAGGCATTCGTCGAAATCTTAAGGCTGCGCTCGACCTAGGCACAGATTCTATTTGTGGCCATAAAGTTTTTTCCAGGCCCAAACGATATGCTAGTCGTAAGTGACAAAATCACGAAATACACAATGGAGAAGAAAATGAAAAAGTATCAACAGTTAGTGATGGCAGCTCTGATGTTCGCAATACAGCTGCTCTTGCCAGGTCAGCTTTTCGCGGCTGACACGTCAATTGCAAATCTGAACATGAGCGGAAACGTTCCAGCAATTTTCAGCGTAACAGCTCGAGGTTATCCAGGTGATTTAGATCTTTCTGGTAACGTCGCGGTCAATGACCGTCTGCTGGGAATCGTACACTTGAAATACAACGTCGGTATTGCAAGTCTGACAATTCAAAGTACTCAGGCGTCTGGTGTGCCTTCTTCAGGTGCGACTGGATACTCTTTCGGTACAGCTTTCTCTTTGAAATTCTCTGCATGTACTTCAATCAACGCGACTTATGAAGCGGCTTTCGATCCGAAACCAGTTGCATCCGGCGGTCTTGGCTTGGGCGCAGGTATCGATATCAAGGACGCGGCGACAACTTCTGGTGCGGGTTTCACAGCCGGTATCGAAGAGGATTGCCAGTTGACGGCTTCTTGGGGAGGAAATGCTTCATCTCTTCCTTTGGCCGGCAAATACGATCTCGCGATTACAATCACAATGGTTTCTCTGTAATCTAAGAAGAACACGTCACGGCGGCTTTACTCTGTTGTAGTCGCCGTGATTGTCACATCATCCGAATGTGGCCCACCCAAAGCATTCGCGAAGCTAAAGCTTCCGATGATGACTTTCAGGGGATAAGCTAAACCCGACGTATCCGTCGATCCACTTCCAGACAACCCCACAACCGGTACCGCAAAACTGTTCGACAAATTCAATTGTGCGCCATTGGCGTAGAACGAATACGGAACATACGAATTTTTTGTCGTGTGCTTCAAGCGACCGTTATTGGTCGAGGAAAAAGTCACGGAAAAACCAGCGTTTGTTCGCACCCGAAGATCGGCCGTTGAGGATTGACCTTGGGCGAGGTTTCCAAAGTTCATACTTTTTGTCAGCTGTCCGGTGACAAAAGCACCACCCGAATCCACCAGCGATAAAGCAATCATCGGTTGAACGGTGACGGTCACGCTGACGTTTTTGGTGTCAGCGACTGTCGACAAAGGCGGGGCGGCCTCTTCGTAAAGATTCATGGTGAAAGTGTCCGTGTAGGTTCCTGCCGACACCAAGGCTGGAATTGTCGCCAGGTTCAAAGGGATTTCAAAATAGAAATTGACGGTTTGTTGGGTGGGTGTGGCGCCGGCTTGAAATCCGCCCTCCACGATCTCATCGGTCGAGGTCACGTCGGCCGCATCCTTCAAGACTTTTGTCAGCCCACTGTCTTTGTAGATTTGATAGCGGATCAGTTTGGCGGCGACGGCACCCCGTCGGGTCACATAAGAGGCGGCACCTCCCTTGGTGAAGCCGATGGAATAGGTGCAGGCATCAGCCGTCAAGCGGGAGACGGTGGCTTGGACGGCAATCGAAGTGAAGTTGAGATCCCAGGTTACGTTGATGTTGTTGACAGCCAAGGACAACCCGCAAGCGCCAAAAGATTTCCCGGCCCACATCAGGCCCAGCAAAGCGATAAAAAGATGAGTTCGGCGGATCACGGGTTACTCCTTCTTCAGCTGAACCGTGCCTAAATTGTAGCTTCCCTCGGTGGCCTCGGGAATCTCGAATTCAAGTGGCTGAAAAGTGTCAGTCGCAATTTCAAGTCGGTAACGGCCCGGGCGAAAGCCTTCGGATTTCAGGTCACCCTTCTTGTTGGTAAACACAGTCACAGGACCTTCGCTGTCGGAACCCAGATAAATGGCGCGTCCCGCAGCCAGTGACAGTGGCTGGCCGTCTGAATTCAGGATCTTCGCCGAAAGGAAAATATTGGCGTTGGTTCCAACTTCAAACGTATAGCCACTGCGGTAAGTTGGAAAAACAGTGAAATGATCCTTTGGAAGAGCGAGCTCGGCCGGAAGTTTTTTCCCGCTGAGGGTGATATCGGTCAGGCTGTAAGAGCTGAGCTCGGGCACCAGTGCGGGACCCAGGAAATCGGATTTGGCCACATAGCTTTCTTCGCCGCTGGGATTGACGTCGATGCGCTGGCCGCTGAGATTTTTAATCGGAGCGATAATCACGAAGCTGTCCGCAATCGGTCGTCCGATGGCAAAGTGGCCACCCGCATAAGCAATCGAAAA
>CBIHPB010000122.1:0-10207 GCA_966211485.1 uncultured Bdellovibrio sp. | reverse complement strand
CTGTCTTTCGAGTGAGATCCGCCATCGCCAGGCATTCCGGATCCCGTTTGCGAAGTGACGCCACTTCCGGCCACGATCGCCGGTCCCTCTTCGCCTGTGCTGTCTGAGCTGATCAATTGATTGAGCGCAGCTCGAGCTTGCTCGAAAGAGGTTTTCATCGAGTCACTTGGGTTCGTGCCACCTTTGAATGTGATCAGATCTTGGCCAGTCGCTGGGGCGTCGCTGCTCATCCCAGCTTTGATCTGATTTTCTTTTTCGATGGCCCTTTCTTCCTCTTCTTTTTTAATTCGGAGGACCATCCGCTCGATGGCGGGACCTGAAACGGGCGGGTAGAGATTGTACTCAAGACCCATTTCATGCAGATTTTTAGTCGAAATCCCGGATCCTTTTTCGGCAAAGCCAATGGCTCGAATCGGGAAGGCCTGTGACAGCATCTTCGGAAAAATGCGAACCTTGCGATTGGGGTGGTCAGCGGTGACCAGAATGTACTGCGGATGTTTTTGAATGATGTAAGCCAAGGCTTCGCGCAGGTTGGTGCCACTGCCGACGATCCAATTTCGGTTTCGAAGAAAGTTTTCGGCCTGCACCAATGTGGTGGGTTGCGACTTGAGAATAAAGATCGAGTGGACTTCCTCTTTTTCGACCTGTTTCTCAGCGGCTTTTTCTTTCTCTTTCGGTTTTTGAGACGGTGGTAAGCTCGTCAAATCCCGTTTGTCCTTTCCAGGGCCCTTCTTAGGCCGATTGTTTTTGGCTCTTTGTTCGAATCAACGAATTCATCATTTTTTCCGAATTCAAAAGGTGATCCAGGCGGTGCTCAAGGGTCTCTAGCAACTCGTCAAAGCTTATTTTTTTGGCAGAGTTTCCCGGGCCTGCATCAATGACAAGACGATCCATGAATTCATCCGGAATATACTGCATCAAGGCGATGCGCACAGAGCTGTAAAGTTCGCGCAGCTGTGAGGTAATCTGCCGAATCTCCTGGCGAACCGATTGCAGATCCGATTCCACTAAAAGCTGATCGATACTGCTCAGAAGTTCATCAGGTTTCGAAGGTTTTTCCAGCAGTCGAAAGACTCCCATTTCGACTGCTTCCAGCACGGTTTTCTTGTCCAAAAAGCCCGAGAGAATAATAAACGGCAACTGGGGAGCTGAGACATGAGCCTGCTGAATCATCTCAAGACCCGTCATCCCCGGCATCTTAAAATCACTGACAAGCAATTTGAGATTCTCGTTCATCAAACCTGGCAAGGCGTTTAAGAATTCGGCTGGTGATGAAAAGCTGCGCACGTCGTATTGGTCATCCAGTAAAATCTTGAAGTATTCGAGAATTTCAATCTCGTCATCGACGACGGCAATGAGGGGTCGCACCATAGGTTGGCCTCCAAAACTTGAATGAACGACAAGTTTTATTGTGAACTTGAAATTCGTGGTTGTCCAAGCGCCCCAAGACTTTAGCCTGATGGATTTCGGGGGTAGATACGTGGTGACATTGCGAGCAAATTCTTTTTTAATGGAGTCTTCAGGAGGCCCTCATCGAATCTTCACGTTCGTCATCCATGTCGAACCCACACGCTAAAGACAGCATGTGGCTTTTGGCTCTCGGTGCACTTGGTGTTGTTTTTGGTGATATCGGAACAAGTCCTCTCTACGCTTTGAGAGAATGTTTTCTGCACGGCCACTTTGAAGTCACTCAGCCCAATATCTTTGGCATCCTGTCGCTGATTTTTTGGACGCTCACACTGGTTGTCAGCGTCAAGTACATGATGTTCGTCATGCGCGCCGATAACAAAGGCGAAGGCGGAATTCTCTCTCTCATGGCCTTGGCTTCGCAAAAGTTCCACTTAAGCCCCAATTCTTCGCGCAAGTGGGTGGTGACGGCCTTTGGACTTTTTGGTGCGGCCTTGTTGTTTGGTGACGGAGTCATCACACCAGCGATCACGGTTTTATCTGCGGTCGAAGGATTGAAAGTTGCCACACCGATTTTTGAATCTTACATCATCCCCATCACAGTTTTCGTGATCGCAATTCTATTTCTATTTCAATTTTTTGGGGCCGGCCGCATTGGTGTTGTGTTTGGACCGATTATCTCGATCTGGTTTGCAAGCATCGGTCTTTTGGGGATTGGGAGTATCGTTGAAAATCCCTCGGTTCTTTCGGCCTTGAATCCGATCTGGGCCTACGAATTTTTTATGAGCAACGGCCTTACGGGTTTTTTCATTCTGGGATCTGTCTTTCTGGTGTGTACGGGTGGCGAGGCCTTGTATGCGGACATGGGTCACTTTGGCCGTCGCCCGATTAAGCTTGGATGGTTTGCTCTTGCTATGCCAGCGCTGACGTTGAATTACTTTGGCCAAGGTGCGCTTCTTTTGCAAAGCCCGCAGGCAGTTGAAAATCCTTTCTTCTTGCTCGCACCCACATGGGCTGTTTGGCCACTTGTCATCCTCTCGACAGCGGCCTCTGTGATTGCCTCACAGGCTTTGATTTCAGGCGTGTTTTCGCTGACCAAGCAGGCGGTGCAGCTTGGATATTGTCCGCGACTTGCGATCGTCCACACGTCCCGGAGGGAAATCGGGCAGATCTACATTCCGTTTATCAACTGGGCCATGTGTGCCGGTGTGATTTGGCTTGTGATTTCATTTAAAACTTCCAGCGCTTTGGCGTCGGCTTACGGGATTGCGGTCACCGGGACGATGATGATCACGACCTTCCTGGCCTACGAGGTGGCGCGCAAGATCTGGGGTTGGAATCGCTTGAAGGCGGCCTCTTTATTCGGATTTTTCTTGATCGTCGATTTTTCATTTTTCGTCACCAATGTGGTGAAAGTCGCCGACGGCGGTTGGGTGCCGCTAGCGATCGGTGGAGCGATTTACCTGTTGATGTCGACTTGGGCAAAAGGCCGAAAGATTTTGGCCGAACGTTTGAAGGCGCGCTCGATCCCAATGACAGATTTTATCAATATGCTGGGCGTGACGCCGCCAAGACGGGTTGAGGGCTCGGCGATTTACATGACGGGGGATACCTGGGGTGTACCGGTTCCGCTTTTACACAATCTCAAGCACAACAAAGTCATGCACTCGCAGATTGCGATTCTGACAATCAAAACCTTGGAAGTTCCGTTTGTGAATAAACGTGACCGTGTTCAGATCGAGCCTTTGGCGCCGCAGTTTTATCGTATTATCGCCAACTATGGATTCACCGAGATTCCGAAGATCAAGCACATTCTCGAGGCCTGCCGCGAGCGTGGGATGCCATTCCCGATTCAAGAGACGACATTTGTTTTGGGGCGGGAAACGATTCTGCCGACCGGGGACCCAACACTAAGTGTGTGGCGTGAAAAACTTTTCGCGTTCATGGCACGAAACGCAGAGCGACCGACGGCGTTCTTTAAAATCCCTCCCAATCAAGTGATTGAGGTCGGGATTCAAGTAGAAATCTAAGAATTTCTTTTTTCTGAGCATAGGCATCTTCATAGCCCATCTCAATCAGACTCATGGTGAAGTCTTTTTCAAACAAAAGGTAACTGATAATTTCAGCCGCTTCGCTGAGCGGCCCCAGACCTTTCAGCAAATAGCGAATCACGCGTGGCATTTGCGAGGACATGCTGGCCGCGATTTTTCCGATATCGCGTGAAGGGCTGATCATCAAAGCATTGACCGGGCGGAAATTCAGATTGGCTTGATGCTGTGGTGGAACTCGTCGCAGGAACTCATTGATTCGCTTAAGTCTTTCGACATCGATCTCGATACCGTCTAGCAAGACGGAATTTAAAATCACGTTGGCCACTTTCGCCACACTCGGAATTTTGGACGGCGTGCTTGAGTGCTCGGAAGAAACTTCGCTGGGCATTCGCACGCCGATCACCAAAAGCTCTTGCGCTCCCAAGTAAAGAGCTGGCCCCAAGGGGGCTAGATTTCTCACGCAGCCATCGCCAAAGTGACGATCTCCCACCTGAGTCGATGGGAAGAGCAGGGGAATGGAAGAGCTCGCTAAAACGTGCTGCGCTTCGATCACCGTGCGCTCGGAGCGGCGGCGGATTTTGTTCCAGCTTGGCAGCTCGGGCTTACCTTGAACAAATGTGATCGTTTCAGAAGTGTTGTAATCCAAAGCTGAAATCGCCAAAGCCTGCAAAGTGTCCGAGTCGATATTCATGCGAATCTGGTTGAGATCTAGATTTTTTTCCAAGAGGTGAAATAAAGGTTCCGTGTTGAGCAAAGCACGGCTGGCCATCGGATCGGCAAGGCCGCCGAAAGAAAGCTCGCCCATCCAACGCAGTCCCGTTTTTCCAAGCGAGACCATGTCCGTCTTAAAAACTTGATCCGAAGTGAGAGACGCCCACATATCGACCAGTTTCTCGGTACCGGTGCGAAATTCATGGCATTGACTGGCAATAAAGGCCGCGTTGATGGCGCCCGCGCTTGAGCCGCAAACGGTGCCGAAAGGATTTTGCAGTTTGTTTTCAGCGACCAGTTCTCCGACCGCCTTCAGGACTCCAACTTGATAAGCTCCGCGAGCGCCGCCGCCTGATAAAACAAGTGCTTTCATCGATTATCGTGCCGAGTGCTTTCGTCCGACCGAATTTTGATATGCGAGATCACCAAAGTATTTACGAGCCGCTTTGTTGTAGGCAAGAGCTGCATCATGCTCGGAAGCAAATTCTCCGAGATTGATTGTTTTCCCTTCAATCTGAATTCCCGCGCGCCATTTGCCGGTGGATTTTTGGTAAGAAACGCCACGGTACTTGCTGGTTGTTTCCACGCGACGCTTCGGTAAAAGGCGCTGCCTTTCGCCGACCGTGCAAACCACGAGATTGTCTTTGCGATAGTCGAGACCCTCGTTGAACCGGCGAGGGTAGACCTGCTTGCCTTTCGGAGGCTGCATCAGAAATTTTCCAAGTGTCAGGCTGCGGACACCTTCCTTTGTTCGGATCGAGGTGACGACGCGGGGGCGGCCCGTGGTGCTTTGGGTGACTCGCCATTTTTTGGACTCAACAGCCTCTTTATCTTCACGATCAATTTTGACTTTCAAACCAGAAATTTCAATCTCGCACCATGGTTTTTTAAATGACACGTCCAAAGCCCTCCGTCAGATGTCTTGCTTTTTAAGTCTAAACATCGGAATGCGCTTCGTAAACTGTCCCAGTCTTTGAAGTCCCCAAGCTCGACAGATGTCGAGCTTGGGCTCTTAGTTGAATGTTGAGGCCGTGTTCGTCAGGTCGTCTCAAACGATCAAGCGTGGGTTGTTGATTCGCCTCGGCTGCCGGTCTCGGCCGGTTGGTAGCGATTGAAAATCTCGGTGTCGATCTGAAGGTTCAAAGCATAAGCAAACAGCTCACTTGCGTTTTCCACAAAGTGAAACTGCAGACTTGCACGCACATCTTCAGGAACCTCTTTGAGATCTCGCTCATTCTTTTTCGGAAGAATGATCTTCTCGACCCCAGCTCGATGAGCCGCGATGACCTTCTCTTTAATCCCGCCAACGGGCAGGACGGCACCCCGCAAAGTGATCTCACCCGTCATCGCAAGCTTTGGACTCACCCGGTGCCCGGAAATCAGCGAAGCCAAAGAGGTCAGCATGGTCACGCCCGCCGACGGGCCATCTTTCGGGATGGCTCCCGCAGGTACGTGCACGTGCAAATCCACTTTCGAGAGATCAATCCTTGGATTGAGCTGTGAAAGATTCGCGCGAATCAAACTTTGAGCAATCTTCGCAGACTCTTTCATCACATCGCCCAATTGCCCTGTGATGGTGAGATGTCCCGTTCCCGGCATCGCGGTCGCTTCGACAAACAAGATGTCGCCTCCGACTGGAGTCCAGGCAAGGCCCGTGACCACACCAACTGGATTGATGGTCTCCGCAATCTCGTGCGTGAATCTTTCGGCTCCCAAAATCTCTTCCAGATCATGTGTCTGCACACGCACTGGAAGCTGGGTTGCATTTAAGACTCGCTCGCTGGATCCGCGAAGGACGGCGGCAATTCGCCGCTGCAATTCGCGCACACCGGCCTCACGAGTGTAATTCGTGATCAGGCGTAACAGAGCCTCTTCTGAAATCACCAGCTGCTCGGGGGAAAGTCCATGCTCTTTGAGCTGCTTTGGAATCAAGTGATTCTTTGCAATGTGGACTTTCTCGGCAGTCGTGTAACCGGTGAGGTCAATCACTTCCATGCGGTCCAAGAGTGGTCCTGGAATGCTATCCAAGCTATTGGCTGTTGCGATGAAAAAGACTTTCGACAAATCAAATGGCACATCCAAATAGTGATCCAAGAAGTTGCTGTTTTGCTCGGGGTCTAGGACCTCAAGCAAGGCTGCTGCTGGATCGCCATTGAAGGCTCGGCTGAGCTTATCGATCTCATCGAGCAAGAAGACCGGATTATTTTCACCCGCACGCTTCAGCCCCTGAACAATTCGTCCCGGCATCGCCCCGATGTAAGTTCTTCGGTGTCCGCGAACTTCGGCATCATCACGCACGCCACCCAGGCTTACGCGGACAAATTTTCGTCCCAAGGCTGTCGCGATACTGTGTCCAAGCGAAGTTTTACCAACCCCCGGAGGACCAACGAAGAGAAGAATAGATCCGCGGCTTTCTTTTTTCAGTTTCAAGACAGCCAAGTGCTGAATAATTCTCTTTTTCACTTTCTCTAGACCATAGTGGTCTTGATCCAGAATGCGCCGGGCTTCATCGAGATCGATTTCTTTATCTTCCGAAGACTTGTGCCAAGGAAGATCGGTTAAAAGTTCCAGATAGTTGCGGATAATATGTGACTCAGGAGATTGATTTCCAACCTCGCCAAGTCTGCGCAGTTCGCGCTCGGCAACCTTTTTCACGTCGTCCGGCATCTGTGCGTCTTCCATTTTTTTCTGAAGCTTTTCTTCAACCGTCGAATCTTCACCTTCGCCCAGCTCTTCGCGAATCGCTTTCAGTTGTTCGCGCAAGATGGTCTGACGCTGAGCTTGTCCGAATTTTTGATTCAGCTTGCTGCGAATTTCGGCTTGGACCGAAAGTCCTTCTTTAAATTCCTGCATCACCTGCAAAAGATAAAGCACGCGCTCGCGGAGGTTTCGTGTTTCTAGAATTTTTTGTTTCTTTTCGAGGTCGACATCGATATTTCCCGCGCACAAAGAGACGAGGTAAGGAAGCTCCTCAACCGAATTCATCAGCTCAGAAAGCTGTTCGGTATTGCCAGGGAAAAGTCGCAAAATATCCCGGGCCAGTGTCTTCACACTTTCCAAAAGCGCCTCTTCTGTCGGACGATTCATATCGTTGACGTCTTCAAGCAAAGTGCTTTCGCCTTGCAAGAAATTTCCGCCCGAGATTTCGATGTCTTCCAAAATCACTCGTGCCATTCCGCGCAGGACGACCTGGTAACCGGCTTCGGGGTTTCCTTTCATTGAGTCAATTCGGCAAAGGGTGCCGACCGAGTGCAGCTCTTGCGGCTCGACGGCCTGATCTTTGGCGAGATCATGAGGTTTTGGCTTTTGTTGAACGGCAACGATCCAGAAGCCGTTTTTCTCGGCATTTTTCAGTGCCTGAACACTGCGCTCGCGTCCAACTTTGAGGACCTGCGTGAGGGAGGGGAATATCACTGTGTTTCGCAGAGGTAGTATTGGCAGTAATCCTTGGGGTAATGGCATGAGATTCCTTTCAGTCATTTGTTTGAATTTGGGTGGGGTGGAAGCTCTGTCAAGCCGAGGTCAGGCGGGCGGGTCCGCGAGTCATATGGATCCTGCTTGTTTAACTTGTGGAAATATCAGTAACATCTGGGGATGACTGAAATTTTAAATTTGATCCACGAATTCATGAATCTCATTTTGCATCTCGATCAGACGCTTTTGAGCTGGTCGCAAACGATGGGTCCGTGGCTGTATGTCGTTCTGTTCCTGATTATTTTCGCGGAAACTGGACTGATTGTTTTGCCCTTTCTGCCAGGCGACTCGTTGCTTTTTGCTGTCGGTGCGATCACAAGTCTCGAGGGCTCGCCAATTGATATTTATCTTTTGATTCCGCTGCTGATTGCGGCCGCTTTGATTGGTGACAATGTCAACTATGCCGTCGGCAAGTGGGTTGGTCCCAAACTTTTCTCACATGAGAATTCAAAGATCTTCAATCGAAAGCATTTCGATAAGACACATGCTTTTTGTGAAAAGTATGGATCTCGCGCCATTATTCTGGGGCGATTTATGCCCATCGTGCGCACCTTCGTTCCATTTATCTCGGGCATTGGCAAAATGACTTATCCGCGGTTTATTTCAATGAGCGTGATCGGCGCGCTGTTGTGGATCAACATTTTTATGTGGGCGGGTCGGTATTTCGGAAACCTGCCAGCGGTCAAATCGAACTTCCATGTGGTGATCTTTGGCGTGATCTTTGTCTCTGTTCTTCCTATCCTGTTTGAGGCTTACAGGGCTCGTCGGCAGGCAAAGGGAACTGCTTCCTAACGCTCAAAGTGTTTGAGTCAAGAGGTTGAGGTCGTCTGGCAATGATGAAAAAGTCTCTTCAGTTTTTTCAGGATCTGCAGCGATTTGTTCATCAGTGGTGGTATTGTCCGGCTTTTGGGCTTCTTTGTGGGGTGGATCACTATATCGTCTTCATCCCTGTCTTGGGGATGCTGGTTTCTGCAGTTTTTTTGGCACCTAAAAAATGGTTTTCACTCGCCAGCTGGGGTGGTGTGGGCTCGGCGATCGGGGTGTGGAGTATCGGCTGGCTTTCGCACGAGCTGGGGCTTTCATTTCTTCAAGAATACTTCCCAGGTTTTATGACTACCGGATTGTGGACTTGGGCCGAAGCTTTTTTCATCAAGCATGGAGTTTGGGTGGTCTTTGTTTCTGGAGTCTCGCCAATTGCCCAGCAGCCGGCTGTGATGATTGCTTCGCTGGCGGGAGCTCCGTTGATGGAGGTCGGAGTGGTTTTGTTGGTAGGAATTTTGATTAAGTTTAACCTTCTGGCTTACTTGGCTTCCCATGCTCCGCAGGCTTTGAATCGCTTCCGTAGGGTCGAAAAAGAAGTTCAAGAACTGCGAAGTAAAGATTCCCTAAAGAACTGAAATCTCTTAAAAAATACGTAAAAATAACGCGCCGCATGTAAAGCCTTCAGTTTCGTCGTTTAAAGTGACAGAAATTCGGGCCGGGTGTTGATTTGGCACCGGAAATCTGGGACAAATCCTGGCACTAAGGTTGCTCATAGGACTCCCAGAGTCTAATGGGTAAGGCCAGAAGGAAACCACCGTCTCTGTTTACAGTTGAAGGAATCCTGCTCTGTGCCTGGGGTTATTGAAAGTTTCAAAGTTGTGAGAGCGATGAAACTTCTCAATATATAGGGATAAAAAATAACAACCGGATCAGAATCAAAAAACTGATCCTTAAAAGAATGGGGACTACCAATGAAAAAACTGTTTGTTGGATTGACCTTGGCTGCAATGACAGCCAACGCTCAAACTTCCACAACTTCAGCTCCTGCAGCGGCACCTGCAGCGGCTCCAACACAAACTCTGACAACTGAAGCTCCAGCTTCTGTTGCAAGCAAGTTCGGCGCTTCTTTCTCTTCTGAAAGCGCAATGGGCGTTGAAGCTCAAAAAGACAAGGGCAACGCGGCACCAATCCTGACTCTGTGGTCAATGGGATTGAAATACAAAGTGACTAAAAAAGCTTCTGTTGAAGTTCAGCAATTGGCTTACTCTCGTTCAAACCTGGACGACTTGGCCGGTTCAGAAACACGAATCTTCAACCAAGGTAAACAGCAAGTCATGCACGATGCTGTGATCAAAGCTGGTCTGGCAACTGACCTGCGTCTGCCAGGTTCAGAAACTCTGAACTTCAGCGCTCGTTACTATCTGCCAACTTCACAGCCAACTCGTGAGATGTATCACCAAAACGGAACACTCCGTGGTGACGTCACTCCTGCTTGGGTTTTGAATCCAACTTTCACTTTCGAGTACGTTGTATCTCCTCGTTTGACTTTCCAAGATCAAGCGGCGGCTAACGGTGCAGAAACTCGTTATCGTTTGGTTACTGGTCCTTCATTGACCATGAACATCAATGACAACCTGAACTTCTACACTTGCGCGATCGCTGACTTGCGTTCATACGACATCAGCCGCGGTAAATGGGAACTGGAAAACCTGAATCTGGTCACTCCTGAAATCGGAATGAACCTGACTTTGGAATCCTCAGAAGCAAGGAACACAGCGATGGGCGAAATATCATCCGGTTGT
>CBIHPB010000121.1:0-10240 GCA_966211485.1 uncultured Bdellovibrio sp. | reverse complement strand
CACGAAGGAGATTCCTTACGAGGAAAAACTCAAGGTCGAAGTTCTCGACCGAAGCTCGTTTGACACAGGTTCTGATTACCTGATGTCGAGCTCAATGCTGAATGCCAGCCGTTCATCGACCGAGGCTTTGCCTTTTTCGATGGGCGACAATAAGCGCATTCGTTTTGAATGGTCCAAGACCAGCCTCCGCGTTGTGGAGATGGAAAAGGATCAGCGTTTCAAAGGGAACGAAACCAACAACAAGCTGGTTTTGGAAATCCCGGTCGACTACGTTGATTACCAGTGCTCGAAAGACAAGTACGGCGAGTGCACGAACTCTGAAGAAGAGCGCAGCGACGTTTCTTGGGAGCAAAAAACCAAATTCAAATTCCGTCCCGAGGCTGCCAAATCAGCTCGCTTGGAAATCCTGCCAATCCTGCTCGACAATGAGTTGAGCGGCGGATTCTGCTATGACGAAGTGTCGTCTCGCGTTGTTGATTTGAAGCTTGAGAAAGACGCTTTCAACATGGCGATCGAGCGCACATTCCGTTTGAACGCTTACTGCTTGGAGACAAATGACCTGGCGGATTCAACAGTTTCGGCTGTTTTCCACTACTCATTCGTGAAAGCTTCCAGCGTTCTGTCGAAGGATTTCAAAACAGTTCAGTACCCAAGTGGTGACGAAGACGCTTTCGGATTCTTTAAAACAGAATCTCAAGAGCTGGATACGGACAACAACACCTCTGTTAATGGTGAACGTTCGATCATGAATCACTGGAATCCGAACCGTTCAGAGATCACTTACCTGTTGTCTGACGAATTCAAAAAGCCTGAACACGCGAAGATTCGTCAGTTGACCGAGCAAGTTGTTGGGTCTCTGAACTCGGGTCTTGCCCAAGCGGGTGCGAAATTCCGCATCAACCTGAAAGACGCTGAAGGCAAAAGCCCAGGTGATATCCGAAACAGCATGATCGTGCTGGTTGAAGACCCTGTTGCTTCCAGCATTATCGGTTACGGTCCTCAGACTGAAGACCCTGTAACTGGTGAGATCATCAGTGCTCGCACCGTGATGTTCTTGGGTACGATCAAAAAGTACATCAAGTACACTTATGATGATATCTTGCGCGAAAAGAAAGCTATTCAGCTTGAGAAGCTGAGAGCGGCTCAACAGCCAGCTCCAGGTGGCGATCAAAACACGGGTGAGGACAATGGCGGTTTGGTTATTGAAGACGCTTTGAAAGCTCGCTTGGCTCAGGGCTTGTTTAAGTCACAGAATCTGCATGATCTGGCGACTTACAAAGCTCCGACTTCAACTGTTTCAACAGGCGGAGAAACTTCGGTTGTTGAAGGTGCGAAGATCAAGCGAATTGAAAAAGAACTGCACACCAGCCGTGCTCAACGCAATATGGACTATGAAGGCGGAGCACAAGCTCACCTGAAGTATCTCCAAGAGGCGAAGAACTGTGCTTATGGTTTGAACGCGGACTTGGCAAGTGCCAGCATCAGCGGTCGTTTGATCGATGCATTTGCTGACGATGCCAAACCTTGGGAGCAGCTGTCGGCTAGCGAACAGCAAAAAGTGATCGACATCATCTTGCCAGAGATCTGGGTTCCAACCCTGATCCACGAGATGGGTCATAACTTGGGTCTGCGCCATAACTTCAAAGGTTCGGAAGATCCAAAGAACTTCTACACTCCTGAAGAGTTGCAGAAGCTTGGTATCGACCACGAAATTCCATTCAGCACTGTGATGGAATACGGCGACGACTTGAAAGCTCTGCCGGTTCTTGGAAAGTACGATATCGCGGCTTTGAAATTTGCTTACGCTCAAAAAGTTGAATTGGCTGATGGCAAAGTTGTTCCAGTGAAGAACACCATCGAAGAAACTTTGAAAGAGGAAAGCGATAAAGCTGGATCAGAAGTTTCATTGAAAGAATACGGTTACTGCTCGGACGAACACACAGGCATCAATGCCGGCTGCCGCCGATTTGACTTGGGTGTGACTTTGACTGAAATCGTTGAGAACGAAATCAAGAATTACAAAAACGCTTACGAGCGCCGTAACAAGCGTGCGGGTCGCTCAAGTTTTAGCGTGGTTGATGATATCGCTTACGCGGGTCGTATCCGATCAGTCTTCCAGGGACTGCGTTTGATGCAGGAATCATATGAAAGCATCAAGCACCGTTTTGGAATCCCTGATGGACACAAGATCTGGGAGACGAATGCATTCTTGAAAGATCTGAAGACAGCGTCGACGAAGTCAGGTCAATTCCTGATGAGCGTGATCGCGACTCCGGATTTGACTTGTGCGCTGGTTGATATCCGAAACCCAGGTGTTTTGGTTCAAGTGATCCGCTTGGATGATTTGGATGCTTCGCAAATGTCATGCTTCGAGCTGAACATGGCTGACTTTGGTGCGCCAAACCTCGCGGTTGCGGGTCAGTACGGTCGCTTGTTCCAATCTCGTAAGGATCCAAAGGATACAAAACATCCTTATGCGGATCAGATCGATGTTCGCGGATACTGGATTGACAAGTTGATTGCGTCTCGTATGTTGTTTGCCCGGGATCTGGGTATCTCGATCTTGGATAAAGAGACCGACAACTTCACAGATCGTCCGGATTTGGCTCCTGCGGTTGCGGATCTGACGAAGGCGATGCTGTTGAACAAGGTGACTGGCGAACAGGATCTGGAATTGGCAAGTGGCGAAATCCTGAGAATGGATTTGCCGGTTGATTCAAAGGTTCAAGTTCAAAAGCCTCTGTTCTCGGGATTGGCTCGTGTGTTGGGTATTCCAAATGAAACAGTCAGCTTCTCTCAGGTTCTGGTTGATACAATCGCTCAACGCGAAGTGAACAAGGACCATGTGTTGGAAGGTAACGCGTTCATGGATACTCTGCGCGTAGGGCGCACTTACTTGGGTGACCGTTGGTCAGCTGATCATCAGATGCTGGATATCTCGGATGTCCGATTCATGGCGAGCTCGAAGAATACTTTGGCTCGTACAGCGATGGATCAGCACCGAATGTCTTCATCGATGCAAGCGGTTGAAAAGCGCGACATCAAAGACGACCAGAATAACGTGATCAAGACAGGTCGCGATCGTTTGAAAGAACTGCGCGACATCTTGAAAGCAAAAGGCCAAAAGCCTCTGCCAATGACAGATGACGAAAAAGACGTTTGGAAATTGGGCGAGGAAAAGATCACGGATTACCTGAATGGTGACCTCGAGCAGCCAGAATTCTTCAAAGAACTGCTCTTGATCTTGCCAGCCGCTTCGAAAAACTAGTTCTGAATTTGAAAATTCAAATGAACTTGAAAAAGGCCACTGAAAGGTGGCCTTTTTCATTTCCGGGGCCGCTTAAATGTTGGGATTCGACGTCCTACGGCTTGATCCGTGGGGCTTTCTCTTGAACAATCGTGGGCTGTGAAAGCCAATATGATGCAGTCCATTGTGATTTTCTCTGATGGCGCCTGTTCCGGAAATCCGGGGCCAGGTGGCTGGGCGGCTGTGATTGCTCTTCCGGAAGGGGAGATTCACGAGATTGGCGGTCATTATGATCGAACCACCAACAACGAGATGGAATTGCTGGCCACAATCGAGGCATTGGTCAAAATCAAGAAACGCAAAGAGCCGATTTTTTTCTACACCGATTAGACCTATGTCATTCGCGGCATAACACAGTGGATTTGGGGCTGGATGAAAAAAGGCTGGAAGACGGCCGAAGGCAACGACGTTTCCAATCAAGAGCTTTGGAAGGATCTTTACTCGCTGGTGAAAGCTCGCGGTGCCGAAGGTAAAATTGAATGGCTTTATTCGCGCGGGCATGTCGGCACGCCGGGAAATGAACGCTGTGATGAAATCGCGGTCGCCTTTTCGCAGAAAAAATGGATCGATCTCTATAACGGGCCGCTGTTGAAATATCCGATTGCCGTTTACGATGTGCCGGAAGATACCACGCTTCCGGAAATGCGGCCCAAGCAGGAAAAGAAAGTCGCCTATTCTTATCTCAGCAAAATCGGCAGTGAAGTCTACCGCCATCGCGATTGGGCTTCCTGCGAACGAAGGGTGAAGGGAAAATCCGGGGCACTTTTCAAAAAAGCCATGTCGGCTTCCGAAGAGCCCGAGATTTTAAAAGCCTGGGGCTTGCCGCCCACAACGAATATCAAAGAATAAAGCTCAAAGAGCACGGATTGAGGAGAGCAGATGGAAATTCGAGACAGCCAGATCCTGATCACCGGAGCCAATCGTGGAATCGGGCGAGCTGTGGCCCAGATTTGCGCTGAAGACAAAGCTCATCTGCATTTGGTGGTGCGGAAAAAAGAAGAGAATCTGGCTGAAGAGCTGACCAAGGCAGGTGCGCAGTCAGTTCACATCTACGAAGTGGATTTGGAAAATCGCAAAGCCATTGACAGTTTTTTAAACGAAATCAAAGCCACACCGATTGATATTCTGTTTAACAATGCCGGCCAACTGACCGGCGGTGTTTTGGAAGAGCAGCCGATTGATGACATCTACAGAATGCTTCAGGTGAACATCAATGCATTGATTCATCTGACCCATGGGATTTTGCCCGGAATGCTGGCGCGCAAGCGGGGAAAGATCATCAACCACGGCAGTATTTCTTCGATTATGAATTTGCCGGCGGCTTCGACTTACTCGGCGGCCAAGGCGGCGGTTTTGGCATTTACAAAATGTCTCGAGGCCGAATTGAAAGGCACGGGCGTCACTACTTTGGCTTTGGTGACTCCGGGGATCGACACGCGCATGTACAAAGATATTCCGCGATTGTACGGAAAGAATTTCGATCTCGGCTTGATGAAGGGAATTCCGCCGAAGAAATATGCTCAGATGATTCGCGAGGCGATTCTGGAAGATCTCAATCAATTGGTGCCGACAGGCTTGATGGGCGTCGGTATTCTGGCCGCCCGGCATCTTCCGCAGTTGTTCGACCGCATGATTGCCACAAGGTTCAAACGTTAACAGCCTGATGGAGTTGTTTTGCGCCGGTTTTCTGATTTGATTTACTGAACTGTTTTAAATTCCAAAGTTGTCGAGCCAACCGGACCTGTGATGGTCAATGTGCTTGGGCCGTTTTCCACTTTGGAAACCGGTACGGGGAACGTGATCACATAAGGTGTGAAAAAACGATTGTGAGTCGGGTACAGCGACGTCACATCAGCCACGATGGTTTTCAGTTTCTCGATTTTTCCGTCGTAACGTTTGCCGCCGGCATCCAAGAACACGCGCCACAAAGTCTTCGATTTGTTGAGATCGTCATGTTTGCGCTCGGGAACAAAGAAGTCGAAGAAAACTTTCGTCTCTTTCGAAAGGCTGGATTCCATTTCGCCCTTGTTGGTGGCGTATTGCTCGGCCGTCCACTGGTAAATGCGGGCCTTGTGATCCAACTGCGCACGCGAAATCGGTGTGTTCAGAATGGTCGTGTTGATTTCCATGGTCTGATAGAAGCCGTCGTAGATCTTTTTGTTGGTCGAATAGTCTTCCATCAGCGTGTTGTACTGAGATTCCGGAATCAAAGAAGGAAGATTCGGATTCTGATAAGGCGTCACGCAAGAACTCATATTGATCATCAGCGTGGTGACGGTCAGGCCAAACAAAATCTGCCAGAGCACATGTCGTTTTGTTTTCATGCCTTTTCATCATCAGTCTAACCTCTGGACCCGTCAAGCAGGAGCAAAGTCATTCGGGTGGGATTTGATTTTTGAGGTCGTTATTGTCGCCTGGCCCTATGGCCAGACAATGTTTGGTCTGTCCGAATTTCGGACCTCAAGGCTCTCTCCTTTTCTTCTGAATCCAATGGCGTTGGGTATGTTCCTTGTAATGACCCGATAGGTGAAGAAGCGGGCGTAGTTGGGCAAGACCAATAAAATGGTCAGGTGACCAATATATTGGTCTTGGAAGGAAGTGCTATGGAATTCAGCTCAACGCAAACAAGTCGAATACTAGCTGATAATCTTTTGCGACTTAGGTGGAAAAAGGGTGGAACTCAGCAGTCGGTGGCAATTGCACTTGGGTGGCCAAAGTCGACAATGACCTCGGTTGAATCAGGATTGGGTAATCCTTCAATGGCTTTGGTTGTTCAATTAGCAAAGTATTATAAGGTTTCATTAGATGAGCTCATGAAGGATCCATTTGATCGAAAGAGGGTCGCATATAGAAAGGGCATGGTGATTGATGGATTGCGATCAGATGGAGCTTTGGTTCGCCAGATTGCTTCCCATCAAAGCCAAATACGATTGCGTGAATTCACGATTCCAGAGTCAACGCGGATTCGTTTGAAAGGAAACGAGCCAAGTTGGAAGGAGCTTTTAATCTGTGATTATGGGTTAGTCGATGTCTCTGGATTTGCATCTTCGGAGACTCTCAATGAAGGCGAATTCCTGGAGCTGGTTCCTCAAAATCTCAAACACGTCTGGTCACTGAGGGGACAAGCAAAAGTTCGTTTGCTGCAAATCAAAAATTAGAGGAGGCCGCGGGCGACGATGGTGTCTTGGGCGCGGCCTTCGGTGCGGTCGTTTTCTGTCCAGCCGGCCCAGGGGTAATCCAGACTGTAGTGGATGCCGCGGGATTCTTTGCGTTTCAGGGCGCACTTGATGGTGAGATCGGCGATGATCGCGATATTTCGAAGCTCCAAAATGTCCGAGTGGATCTTCATGTTCGAGTAATATTCTTTCACTTCCGCCAGAATATTTTCTAGGCGGTGAGAGGCGCGCATCAGGCGTTTATCCGAGCGAACGATGCCGACATAGTTCCACATCAGGCGGCGGATTTCTTCCCACATGTGAGTGATGACAATCATTTCGTCGTCATTGGACTCTTGCGGGTAGATCCACTCTTTCGGAGTTTCGGCGAGAGTCGTTTGTGTGCCCCAGGTTTTTTTCAGTTCAGTCACGCAGTTGTGGGCCATGGCCAAGCATTCCAGCAGTGAATTTGAAGCCAAGCGATTGGCGCCGTGAAGTCCGGTGCACGCGGTTTCCCCAAGCGCCCAAAGTTGACCAATGTCGGTCTTACCATTCATGTCAGTCCACACGCCGCCGCAGAGATAGTGAGCTGCTGGAACCACAGGGATTGGTTGCACGGACATATCGATGCCGTATTCGAGACATTTTTTGAAAATCACTGGGAAACGGGACTGTAGGTAATCGCGATTGTGTTTTCGCATATCCAGGAACATGCAGGCTTCACCGGATTTTTTCATCTCCGCATCGATGGATCGCGCGACAATATCCCGGGGGGCGAGACTTCCCATCTCGTGGTACTTTTTCATGAACGGAATGCCTTGTCCGTTCACCAGTTCGCCGCCTTCCCCGCGCAAAGCTTCGCTGATCAGGAAGTTGCGGGATTCGGGGTGATAAAGACAAGTCGGATGGAACTGCATGAATTCCAGATTGGCAATGCGAGCACCTGCTCGGTAAGCCATGGCGATTCCGTCGCCGGTCGCGCCACCCCAGTTTGAAGTGTACAAATAGACTTTACCTGCTCCACCAGTTGAAAGAATCGTGGATTTGGCAAGTTCGGCCGAAACTTCGCCGGTTTTTTTGTCTAAAACATAGGCGCCAAAGCATCGGGGTGCGGTGATGTCATTGGGATCGACATGGCGATTGAGAATCAGGTCGATGGCAAAGCGCTGTTCTTTGATTCGGATGCGCGGGTTTTCCCGGCACTTTTGCAGAAGGGCTCGGTGAATCTCGAGACCAGTGTGATCTTCAAAGTGCAAGATGCGGCGGGAGCTGTGCCCGCCCTCGCGCGTCAAATCGATTTTCTGGGTTCCACTTTGGACGTCAAAATGAACACCCCAGTTTATTAAATCACGAATTCTTTCAGGGGCTTGATTGATGTAATTTTCAACAACGTCTTGCTTGCAGAGGCCGGCTCCGGCGCGCAGCGTATCAAAGATGTGGGACTCGAAACTGTCATCTTCCGACATGACGGCGGCGATTCCGCCTTGGGCCCATGACGTGTTCGCGGATGGCGCTTGATCCTTGGTGACGATAGTTACGGTCGTTTCAGGTCCCAGCTCGGCAGCTTTCAGAGCGAAAGCGAGGCCTGCGAGCCCTGATCCAATCACCAAAAAATCACTGCGAGAAAGTTCCATCCGAGTGACTCTCATAGCTTGATTCTTCTATCAGAGTCCAACACAATATTCTTCAGAGATGCGTGCAACAATTTTCTTTCTGACTTTTGTGGTCTTTGTCGCAGCAATGATGCTGCGGGTGGATCAGGTCATGTACAGTGACAAAGTCGCAAACAGCGAGGCCCAGTCACGCGCGCAAATGGCTTCGCTTTCGCAGGCTCTTTCGACCGAAATTCAAAATCTAAAAAATGTTCTGACACTTGGGCTTCCAGAAGTGGAGCAGGTGAAGGGCGATTACTCATCGGGACGTCCTTACGGGCGCTTCCACATGATGGCCCGAGTGCAACCTCCGGCGGCGAATGATCCGAAAGGTGATTGGCAGATTCAATCGGCTTTTTACAGCGACAAAACGACAGCCAAATCCTGGGCATCGCCTTACATCACGTTGGCACTGAAGAATGTGCAGGCCAAAGATGTTCGTTCGGGTTCCGCCAATTTTTTCGTGCTGATGGATTCGCAGCGCCATCCATTTTTGCTGATGCTTTACAACGCCAACGGAAACTGGTCCGCGGGATTGTTGGGGTCTGAAACTTTTCAGGGATTGATGGATCGCCAAAAGGGACAGAAGAGCACGGTCTTCGTCGTCAATCTGCAAGGCCAAGCCTTGGCGCACACGATTCAAGAATACATCGGCAATCTTCTGACCGAAGATCCTTTGGTCGCCGAGCTGATGAAATCTTCTGTTGGCAGCGGCGCGGGATCTTTCCGCGATCTTCGTGGTGAATCGGTTCAAGGACTTTACGAGCAAGTTGAAAACAGCAATCTCTACGCCGTGATTACAACGCCGATCAAAGTTTTGATGACGGGTCGCGAATCGACTCGGATGCAGCTGGCTTTGCTGGGTGCTGGATTGGCTTTGATCGGCATGGCCATTTTCTTTATGCAAGATCGTGGCGAGCACTCAGTGCCTGCGCCGGCGCGAATGCCTCCGGTCGTTCAGCCTTCGGCTCCGATTCCAGCTTCGGTGAACAGCCAGCAACTGGGAAACACGGGGCCGGTGGGCGCGGACAAGATGAAGGCCTATGTACAAGTGGCCTCCAGCCTTTCGCATGAATTGAAAAATCCGCTGACATCGATCATGGGCTACTCGCAGCTGGCGATGAATCAAATGCCCGATGGCGGGGCAAAAGAGCATTTGCGAAAAATCGACAATGAGGCACGCGTCGCCCGAGAGATCATTCAGAAGCTTTTGATCTTTGCCGGTGAAGACAAGGTCTCTCAGCAAAAAGTTGGCTTGGAGACCGTGATCGCAAAAGCCCTCAAGCATCTGGAGGGAAAAATTCTTTCCAAGGGCATCAAGGTGAACAAAAATTTCCAGGCGGTGACGCCGTTCATGATGCCGGTCGATCTGTTGGTGCGAGCGGTGGAAAGCGTGATTCAAAATTCCATCGAAGCGATGGAGCGTGCTCCGAAAAAAGAGCTGACGATCACGATGGTGGCAGGCGAAGATCCGATAACCTTGGTCATCGAAGACACGGGCGAAGGAATTTCCTCCAGCAATCTGCCGAAAGTGTTCGATCCATTCTTCACGACTCGATCAAGTACACAGCATGTGGGTTTGGGGCTGTCGACGACCATGGGAATTATCAAAGAAGCTTCGGGTGAAATGCAGATTGATTCCGAGCAAGGCAAGGGAACGAAAGTCACCATTCGCTTTATGCCAAATCAAGAGCAGGCCAAAGCGCAGGTCGCACCACCGCCGGACGTGACGGAACCTGTGAGTCCGCTGAAGAGCCCCGTCGCATCGCCAACATTCTCGGTTCAGCCCGCGGCGAAGGTGGATCACAAATCGGCAGAGGTGGATATTCCGCCGATCGACCCATTGGTTGTCGACAACACCATCGAGCGTTTGATCGAAGGCGAAGTTCCCGATATGCCGCCACCTCCGACAGATATGTTCAAAGTCGATATGAGTGCAGAAGTGATGAAAGCTCCTGCTGCTCCGGCCGCACCGATGGCGCCACCGGCCCCGAAACCTGGCTCGGCTCCGAAAGCGGAACAGTCGCCGATCATCGTGGATTCTTTGGCGGGTCTACAGTCTTTGAAAATTCCGGTGTCGGATGAATCGCTTGTTCTCAGTTTTGACGAGCCGGCTTCCGAGCCTT
>CBIHPB010000120.1:0-10353 GCA_966211485.1 uncultured Bdellovibrio sp. | reverse complement strand
GGCTCCTCCAGCTTTTGATTCAGCTCGGGTGATGGAGTGAATGTCACTTTGTTACAGGCTAGCATCGAGCCCGCCAAAAGCGTCATGCAAAAAGTGATTCGAAAATCCATAGAGACCTCCACGAAAATAACTCATACAAAGGCGAGGCCAACTGGACCAATGTCGTACGACATTGGTAAGTCCTGGAATTTTCCCGTGCTTCTCAGAACAGGAAGTTCAATATTTTCCAACAAGAGTGTCGAGAAGTTTGAAATGAAAAAAAATCCGACGATTTATCACAAATTTTTTTTCAGGATTTCTGCACGAAGCCCGCTGAAACTTCCAAAAATGGTCTGAGTTTCATTCATTTTCCTGGACCTTGGGTGGGATGTATCCTGGATTCGCGGACTGATTTTGAAGACTTTTGGCATGGCAGTGGCGAACTCTTCCGCAGGACCTTAGGCTGAAAAGAGCCGCGCCTTTTTGGAGAGTCTTGTTTTGGGATGCTTCGAATGTCTCGAGCACGCGCAGTGATTGCCGAGCATTGTGAATGCATACCCAATAACCTCTGTTTCCAATTTTCCTCTCCCTTTCTTTCCTCCCTCCTTCTCCCTTTGGTTTCCCGGCCACGTGGGCCGGGAAAGTGCACTCTCACGGACGGATAGCCTTGAGTGACGAAGCCCTAGTGGCATGGACTAGAGGTGATCCCCGAGAACAAAAGCCCGCAGGGCAAATTGTTGAAGGGCAGATCGGGGACTTGTCAAAAACTTGGACGATTTCGAGAGAAGAATTTCAAGATCCTGTCTTATCTAAAGACCTATGCTTCCGATACAATATTCATATGGCAGCAATTCGATACGCAACTAAAGAACGAGCCTCCATCGAAATCTACGGCCGCAGCGGCAACTTCATCGCCCAACTTAAAAATGTCAGTGTCACCGGTGCTTGTCTCGAGTGGATTGAGGACGATGTCACCTTGGAAAAAGGCGATCTGGTGCGGATTACGGTTGTGTTGCGAGCCCTGAATCGTCGTCACAATCTCAATGGCGAAGTCGTTTGGCGCGATGGCAAAATGACCGGCATCAATTTTATCCGCTCAAACGAAGTCATCGAAAAGATGATGGAACGAAATTAAAAAAGGCTCGACCGAGCCTTTTAGATTTTTTCGGCGACACTCCAGACCCACAATAAAATCGCAAGCCAGAATGTCAGAAAGAGAATGATCGAAGCGGAAGCTTTCCAGTTCTCGACGGCAATTTGCCAGAACGATCGGTTGAGGTTTCGCTCTTCTTGACCTTGCAATTGCTCTTTCAGCTTTTGCGCAAGGCCCTGCAGCAGCACAATTCGGTGAGCCATTTCCAATTTGTAGAATTGAATTCCCACCAGCATTTCGGACGAGCTCAAAGGCTCGAGGCGCGTGACCAAACCAAAGCAAGCCATCTCGACAGAGCTTGGAACATGGAACTGGATTTTGATAAATTCGCCGACGATCGGGCACAGCTCGACCGGGGCGGTGAAGGCCAGGCCGCTTAAGGAAATATTCTTGATTTCGGTGCCTTCTTCCCACGGCGTTTGGGCAGGTCCTGCTACACGGATCAGCATATCGTCCTGAGGTTGCAAGATATAACGCGGGGATCTGGAGTGATAATGCGCAAGCGACTGGGTCATCATAGAACTTATCGGCGAAAGTCGGGCCCGCCTCGAGTGGTAATCTGACGAATCCCTGATGTTCAAATATCTGAAACTGTTCTAAAATGAGAATTTCAAGAGGCGTCGAAAATGACTAAAAAAACTCCAGGAAAATCACTGCCGAAAGTCAGAAAGCCGCGAAAACCGAAGGTGATCGAGCATCCTCTTTCCAGCGCCGTTGAATTTACCAACCGGGAAATCGGGTGGCTCAATTTTAACCGCCGCGTTTTATTTGAAGCTGAGGATTCACGCACTCCGCTTTTAGAGCGGTTGAAGTTTTTGGGTATTTGCAATTCCAATTTGGACGAGTTTTTTATGAAACGAGTCGGCGGACTGAAGCGCCAAGTGGCCTTTGGGATTTCGCCCAAGTCTTCCGATGGAAAAACGCCGACGCAACAGCTGAGCGAAATTCGCCAATTGGTTTTGCAGATGGTGAAAGATCAGGCCACCTGTTTTAGCAAAGTGCTGCGTCCGGCTTTGAAAGAAAAAAACATCCAGCTTCTGAAATGGAGCGATCTTTCCGCCAAAGAAAAAGAGACCGCGCAAAAGTACTATATGAAAAACGTCTTCCCGGTTCTAACGCCGCTGTCGGTGGATCCGGGGCATCCGTTTCCGTTTATTTCGAATCTTTCGACTTCGCTGGGTGTGACTTTGAAAGCCCCCAATAGCGAAGAAAAAATGTTCGCGCGCGTGAAAGTGCCGCAGGTTCTGGCGCCTTGGGTACGTGTGGAAACGGGCAATGCGACTGAATACAAATTTGTGTCTTTGGTCGATGTGATCAAAGAAAATATGAAGGATCTTTTTCCTTCGATGCAGGTTCTGGAAGTCATGCCTTTTCGTCTGACCCGGAATGCGGATATCACGCGTGACGAAGAAGACGCGGAAGATCTCTTGGAGATGATCGAAGAAGAGCTTCGCATGCGCCGATTTGCCGAGGTCGTGCGGCTGGAACACGGTCCAAAGCCTGATCCTTGGATGCTGAAGTTTTTGATGGAAGAGCTTGAGCTGACGGAAGAGGATATTTACGAGCTTCCGGAAGAGCTGGATTACACGGGATTAAGCACTTTGAGCGATTTGGCGCTTCCGACTTTGCGATATGAGCCTTGGGCACCTTCGGTACCTTTGCAGTTTTCGGATGATGACCCCCTTCAGATTTTCAATGTGATCCGTCATAGCGATCAGCTGGTGCATTCGCCGTTTGAAAGTTTCTCGGCAACGGTGGATAAATTTATCCGGGCCGCGGCTGATGATCCGAAAGTTTTGGCGATCAAGATGACCTTGTATCGCACGGGTGACAATTCGCCATTTATCAAAAATCTGATTCGCGCTGCTGAAATGGGAAAGCAGGTGGTCTGCTTGGTGGAACTGAAAGCGCGCTTTGATGAAGAGCGAAACATCTACTGGGCGCAGGCGCTGGAAAATGCCGGCGTGCATGTGGTGTACGGGATCGTGGGATTGAAGACTCACGCCAAGACGGCGCTGGTTGTGCGGCAAGAGGCCGAGGGGCTTCGTTGTTATGCGCATATTGGGACTGGAAACTACAATGTCGCGACTTCGAAGTTTTACACGGACGTAGGACTGCTGACGGCGCGTGAGGAAATCACTTCTGAACTTGTCGAGTTTTTCCATTATCTGACTGGGCGCTCGCTCAAGAATGATTACAAAAACCTGTTGGTTGCACCGATCAATATGTTCTCACGCTTTAAAGCCATGATCGAACGCGAGGCCGAACATGCCAAGGCGGGAAAGCCTTCGCAGATTATCGCCAAAATGAACAATCTGGAAGAAAACGATATTTCGATTGCGATTTACAAAGCTTCGCAGGCCGGTGTGCCGGTCGATATGATCGTGCGGGGTTTTTGCTGCTTGCGACCGGGTGTGAAGGGCATGAGCGATAAAGTGAAAGTCGTCTCGATGATCGGACGATTTCTCGAGCATTCGCGGATTTTCTACTTCCGTAATGGGGCGGCGGATCCGGTCGACGGCGAATTCTTTATTGGCTCGGCGGATTGGATGTACCGCAATCTGCATGCGCGGGTCGAATGCGTGGTGCCGATTCTGGATCGGGCTTTGCGTGAAAGACTCTGGGAAATTTTGCAAACTTATCTCAAGGATCAGCGTCAGACCTGGGATATGAATTCCGATGGAAACTATACTCAGCGCAAAGGTTCCGAGACTGGTGTGCAGCAAACTTTGATGGCGGCGGCGAAACAGAAATCAGTGATGATCGAAGATACGGGGGAGGGACAGTCATGAAGCTGATTTTGTTCCGCCACGGTCAGGCGGTCGAACGTGAGGAGGCCTTGCTGCAAAAGATGGAAGATTCCAAGCGCCCGCTGACAAACAAAGGTCGCGAGCGCACCGAGCGCATGGCCAAAGTTTTGAAATCCATGGATCTGAAGCTGGATCTTTTGGTGACCTCACCGCTGGTGCGGGCGATGCAGACGGCGGAGATTCTTTTTCCGATTGTGAAGGCGCGTGCGATTTCGGAATGTGCCGAGCTTGTGCCGTCGGCTCCGCCGCAGGCTTTTGCGCAGTGGCTGCGGGTTCATTCGAAGAACTCGACTTGTGTGATGGCTGTTGGGCACGAACCGCAGCTAAGTGTATTTGCGAGCTGGGTTTTGGCTGGTGGGATTAACTCGTTTGTGGAGTTGAAGAAGTCTGGGGTCTTGTGTCTAGAGATCGAATCGTTTGAGGAGATTTCGGCGAGCTCGGCTGTGCTTGAGTGGGTTTTGCCGCCGAAGATCTTTGATTGACGCCCGACACAAAACTTGAAATCTCCTGATCCAAACCTGATCCTAAGCAGGTTGACCAAGGATAGGAGACAGGAATGAAAAAGATTTTTTATTTGGCCCTGATCGGCGTGTTGGCGGCCTGCCAGCACAATGCCACAAACAGTTCTGCTTCGACTTCAGCGAAAGCCGCTGCGGTTGAAGTATCTCAACCTCCGCGAAGTCCGAGTTCGGTTCCGCGCAGTGGGTACCTCAAAGAGGTGAGCCAGTGCGGACGTCTCGAATATTCCGAGAGCAACTATTACGCTCGGGATCCGGAATTCAACGGCTACTCGCTGTCGTTGGATTGCAACCAGGATCGCAAGATCAGCAAGGCTGACGGCAATTTGGCCATCAATATCCCGACTCATCATATGGGAAAAGCCAATCGTGATTGGTTCACCTCTTACAAACGTCAAACTGTGAATGCGACAAAGAAAGCGCGATTCAGTCCCTATCTTTGTGTGAAAGTTCAGGCCAGCAGCGACCCTTGCCGCAGCCACCGCAGCGTGATCGGATTTGCGCCGCAATTTTCAGTCGTGAAGTAAGTCGCACGGAAAGTGCGCAAACCAAAAACATTTTTAATTCTCAAGGATAACGAGATGAAAAACATTTTAAAGACTTGCCTTCTGATTGGAATTTTCCTGCATTTCGGCCAGGCGATGGCGAACGAAATGCCTCCCGTGACAACCACTCCTCAGCAAGACGAAGCGATTTGGAAAGAGTACTGCGGAAGTGTTCCTCGCAACAGCACGCAGACTCCGATGCCGAATTACAGCTCGGCGAAAATCAAAAGTGTTGTGAAAACACTGACGATGATTTCGCCATTCAGCTACTACTTCTATTCAGGTCCGATGTATGCCTACGGATTGAAAGTCGGAAAAGAGCAGACAGCAGTTCCAGCCAATTTTCCGAACGTTCCGGAAATCTACAACGGGAAGAAAAATGCGCATGCCTTCTTAACGATTCTTTGCGGTGAATTCCGCGATCGTCCTTCCTTGATTGAAGCGAAGATCAACTGGGTGCGAAAGCTCTACACCATGCCGGTGACGGCGCAAAAGCCGATCAAAGTGAAGGAAGATCTGTGGCCGCAAGTTTCGGCTCAGTCTTACCGGCCTTATATCACCAACACGCGCGCGATCTTCGCAGCCAAGCAACACTTTTTGCGTCAGACGAATCAGTCGGCTTTGATCGGCAACACGAATAAAGCCAAGTACGACGAAGACGAACCGGTTCAGCCGTTCTCGGTTTGTGAAACCAAATTTATCTTCAAACGCTATGTCGAGCAAAATGCCGTGTTCGGCGGACCGATGGACTTTGATGCGGTCGGTGCGACCCAAGCTGGCGGCGGGCGCAATGTGGCAGCCGAAGGCGAGTCGACTGATGCAGCTCTGCAAGCTTGTATCGCGGGCGGCGGAACCCCTGAATTCTGCGCTAGCCAACCTTCTGCCGGTGTGGCAGCGATGCCGATCATGCCTCCGGGACCAGATATTGAGGTCGGTGATGGTGAATTCGAAGGCGAAGAGGAAAATTTCGAACAGACCAAGCAGACCGCGACCAAAATGGGACAGCCTCTGCTGATGTACCTCAAGCAATACGGAAAATTTAAAAAGCAGTGTCCGAAAGCGGATCTGGATTATTTCTATGATTTCCGCGGGGATTCGAACTTCAAACCGAACTCGCCCGAATCCAACGGCATGATCTGGTATTCGTCGACGATCACATCGGCTTGCATGCGCAAGGATGGAAAATTTGTTTTGAAAGACAAAGTCAAAGACCGTTTCGCGGCCGATCCGGATATCTGCGAAAAGTATTTCAAAGAGCCTTTCAAATATCGTTGGTCAGCAGCGCGTGCGGGTCTTGCCACTTGGATGATGCATGATCAGCAGTATGATCAGACATTTGCCGAATCTAACGAAAACGTGACCGTGTATCCGCATCTGGATCCAATGACAAAGCCATTCGGTTATAAGATGGTTGTGCGAGACGAACCACTGTATCCGTTCTACTCGACCATCGAAAAAAATGAGCAAGGCCAAGTGATTGGCTGGGATGACGACGGCAAACAAAAAGTTTTGGAAGGTGACGAGCTTGCCAAGGCCCTGGCTGGTGAAGAGCAAGCGATCAAAGAATACAACGATTACAAAGCGAACTGGGAAGCCAAGCAGGCCAATAAGCCGAAAGACGAAGTTTTGTTCTCTTGGATTCCAAAGTTTGCGGACAATCACGCTGAATTCTGGAAGCGCAAGGATCTGGGCTTTAACGACGTCGTTGGTTTCAATGCAACGGGCAAGTCGGCAAACAAAGAACTCGCTTTCGAGCGCATTCGTGACTCTGTGAACCGTCACACTGACTGGTATGCTTCGGCCTACGATGATGGCAGCGGCACACTTCGTGATCAGGCTTACTCGCCATTTGTGGCTTCGTCATATGAGATGAGCGCATCGGATGGTTTCACCGCACCGGGCGTGACTGTGAGCTCGCCTTCGGATGGTTGCAAACACTGGATGTTCGTTTTCAAGTTGAAGAAAGATCAGTGGTACAACACGCAATCGATTCGCAGCAAAGTGCCGTTCGATTTCAACCACCACTGGTTCGACGAAACCAGCTTGGGAACAAATGGTCTGGCCAATTCCGAGCACGCTTTGGATCGTTTGGGAACAGCGCTGGAAGGCGAGATGGATTCGATCCTGTATCTGCACACCATCAGCCGCTCGGGCCGGGTGGAGGCGAACTGCGGAATGGAAGCGATCACGCAGACATTCCTGACTCCGCAAGCTCCGGTGGCTCCACAGCCAACGACGAATCCGGCGATGCAGCCGGTGGGAATGGCTCAGTAATTTTTCGGATTTATTTTGAAAGCGAGAAGGCCGGGAGATCCCCGGCCTTTTTTATTTTACAGACTGCAGTTTAGTTGGCTGCCTTCGACGCCAAGGAAGCGGAACGCATAACCGTTTTTGAAATAAAGGGAATCCCATTCGCGGCCGGTGCCGGATTGAACGCTGCAAAGTTGCTGTTGTTCGGGCTCTGCTGTTTCCGGCGTCCCACTCTGTGGAGGATTGGCAGGGGCGACCTCCATCAGATTTTCAGGGCAGTAATTGGTCGAAGAAAAGTAACTATTAAAGGGATGGTAATTCACAATCGTCCGAGTTGGGAAGTTTCCGCAGTTTTGATCTTCAACTTGGAAAGATTCTTGAGCGTGATCGTAGCTCATGACGATTTTGCAAGTCGGAGATGCTGGATCCGTGCCTTGGCGGCAGGTGTATGTCCGTTCGGGTCCGAAGCGGTGTTCGACCAGAAGGCGGCTGGAGATGGCGTAGTTATTTTTCTCAAGACCCATGATTCCCAAGAGCTCGTGGAAGATCAGGGCGCCTTTTTTGTTTTGGTTTTTTAGTTTTCCCCAGCGTTTCATATTGATTTCGATTCGGGTGCTGCCGTTGTTGGTGGCGTCGGTTTCGGTGCCGTTGGCGAAAGTTTTTTCGCGGCCGATGATTTCGACTTTCTTGGTGGTGGCAGTGAGCTGGTCGATGTTCACCTCGGGGAAAACTTCCGGCATGGCGCTGACTTTGGCGATGATGTCGTCGACCAAAAGCTGAACTTGTTGGACTTCGATCACGCCGCCGCCCAGGCCTTCGTCGCCTTTGCCGCCGCTGTTGGAATCGCTGTTGTTGTTACAGGCCGTCAATGCCAGAGCCAGTAGGACACTGGCAACTAATTTTGTTTTCATGATGGATTCCCCTTTGTGGATTTGATTTTCTGTGTGACCGGAACAAACTGCACGGTGAGGTTGTAGACCTCGGTGGATTTTCCGGGTTCTTCGAAAAGCTCGGCCATTTTCAGACGGAACTTGCGAATTTCTTCTTTGGCCTGCTTCATTTTTTCAGGCGACATGGCCATGGTGATCGAAGTCAGATCGCGTGTTTCCATCGGATCGTTTTCCATGGAACATAATGCTTTTGCCAGTAGTTGCTTTTGGAAATTTTGCGAGATCGTGGTGGAAACAGAATTTTTGAGACGAAGTCCTTCAGAACTTCGTTTCCAGCCGTCTTTGGAAATTTTCAAAAGACCGACGGACTGCAATGCTTCGACGGTGGATTTGATTTCGAAGACGGAAACGCCAAGGCGGGTAGACATCCAGCGAAGATCTGCTTTGAAGCCCTTTGTCTTGATCAGACTTAAAACCGCGTAGGCCAGCCAGGTTGCGACTTTTTCAACGGTCGCCTCGTCCACATTGTCCTGAAGATCCGGCTGCACGGCCGAGCGGGATTGTGAGATCCATTCTTTTTGCAATGGATCCAGGGCAACGCGGTTTAAAATACGATCGACTGTTTTCTGCGATGGTGCGCGCTTGCGGTTCAGAACCAGTGAAAGGTTGGCCGGACTGACACCTAACAATCGAGCAAAAGCCCGCAGGCTGTAGCGCGGGTTTTGCTGACAGCGACGCGTGAGCTCGGTTTGCAGAATGTCGACAACAGTTTCATGGTTCATGATTTCAAAACTGTATCGGTGGATTTTCGGTCCAATCAACGATTTTTTAAACAAGGTGTTTAACGGTTTTAAACAGGACCTTTGCGTCTTGAGTTTAACGCGGACACTTGCTACACCGAACTCATGAACGCGTGGATGATTTTAATGATTGCAGGTCTGTTGGAAGTCGGTTGGGCTGTCGGTCTGAAATACACGGATGGATTCTCCAAACCACTTCCCAGTGTGATGACGATCGCCGCGATGGTGGTCAGTATGTTCTTGTTGGGAAAGGCCGCGCAAACTTTGCCGATCGGAACCGCTTACGCCGTGTGGGTCGGAATCGGCGCCGCCGGAGCGGCGGTGTTTGGAATTCTTTTATTCAAAGAGCCCGCCAGTCTGATGCGAATTGCATTTCTTGCGTTGCTGTTGGTGTCGATTGTGGGATTGAAACTGACTTCTGCGGGCGAGTGATTCGCAATCAAGAATGCAAACTTTGATTCGCCAAAGCCCAGATCAATCCGTCTTTCAATCCCACATTTGGAATTAAAATCTTATCAATCCCAGCCTGTCGTAAAACGGTGTGAACGATCAAAGCCGCCGGCAAGATCACATCCGCGCGATCGGGACGCAGATGCATTTTCTCGATGCGGTCTTTCAGCGAAGTCTTTTGCAGCTTCTCGATAATCTCGCCCAGCTCTTTGAATGTCAGCATGCTGCGATTTGGGCTTTTCAGTAAAATCGGTTTTAGTTTTCCGAAGGTTTCCAGATTTCCACCAGTGCCGACAGCAAAATCCAAAGATTTTCCCGGTGCTTGCGAATGAATGAAGTGCATCAGCGGTTCCAAGTACTCGCCGATCACCAATTGCAGGCGGCTTTCGTCCAAGCCGCGTTTTTTCATCATTTCCAAAGTTCGGACCGTGCCGAAAGGGAAGCTTTGGGTTGAGGTCATCATGCCATTTTCGGTGAAGGTCAGCTCGATACTGCCGCCGCCGATGTCGATCAGCAGGGCGTGACGTCCTTCGAGATTGATTTCGCGGCGCACGGCTTGATGAATGATGCGGGCTTCTTCGACGCCGTCGATGATTTCAATTTCGATCCCGCTTTTGCGTCGGATCAATTCCAGGAAGGCCTTGCCGTTTTTGGATTCACGCAAGGCGCTGGTGCCGACGGCCCGGATGTCATGGACTTTGAATTTTCGGCTAAGGTCTTTGAATTTTTTGAAAGTTCGGGCGGAAAGTTTCAGGTTCTTTGCAGAAATTTGACCTTTGTCGAAGACATCGGCCCCCAAGCGGATTGGGAAGCGGTATTTTTTCAAAAGACGCAGGCCCGCATGCGAGTGCTCGGCGATGACCATGCGGATGGCGTTGCTGCCGATGTCGATGGCGGCAAAGCAGGGATCGTTGCTAGAGGACTTTTTGGTGCCCTTCTTCGAGTCCTTCTTTGTGCC
>CBIHPB010000119.1:0-10381 GCA_966211485.1 uncultured Bdellovibrio sp. | reverse complement strand
GTGGTCTTAAACTGGCTGCGTGGTGAAGATGCCTTTGCTATGGAAGTCGGACAAAAATGTACGGCGGCTGGTTACAGCACGACAGAGGTTGGTTACTCGAACCAAGGCCCGACCAAACGTTTGACTTGCGGTACGGATGGAGACGACGGCGTTCCCGAGCAATTCCGTGAAAAAGCTCCGGGCAAATTTTGTGAAAGCAAAAATGATTTCGCCTGTAACCCGGTTGTCTTTGGTGTGAATCAAAGCAAAGAAGCGTTCTGCGTGAAGGCGGGACCCAATACAACCAGCCAATGCACAGCGAAAGCCAACGAGTCTGGCACGATCATGCCAAACTTAAGCGAAGCCAAAAATCGTGATGCATTGAATGCTGAATTGGCGAAAATCAAAGAAGCAAGCAAGGCTGTTTTGGATCTTTGCTTGGCCAACGAATCTGCGAGCAAAGGCAAAAAGAAAAGTGCGGCCAGTGGCTTGATCAGTGACCAGACTTCAACTTGTGGTGAATTCAGAAAGCACGCGGCAACAATCGACGGCTGGGATTGCGAAAAGGGATCTGACGCCTTCAAGAAAACTTACGAAGCTCAGTGTAAAGCCAAAGCTGAAGAGCAAAGACCAGCTCCAGGCACACCAGTCAATGGTGGCGCGGATCAAGGTCGTCCAGGGCAAGGAAATGGTACGACTCCGGCTGCACCTGGAACTCCAGGCGCTGATGGAAGACCTGCGGGACCGACTCGACCTCCGGGCGAGATCTCATGCGATAAGCTTCCGAAAAAATACAGCACCACATCAGGTTGTGCGGGTGGAAGTCAGAAGATGGCATCCGCAGATCCAGACAAAGACAAAGCAGGATTCACCGTCTGTGATGATGGAAAGAAAAAGTACGCGATCAACGAGCTCTACTGGTGCGATTGCGGCAAAGGTGTCGAAAACCCTGACTATCGCACTTGTAAGAATGCGAACGGTAAGAAAGACAAAAACGACAAAGATAGCGACGAAGATAGCAACAAAAACGGATTCTGGAAGAAGAATAAAAAATGGCTGATCCCACTTGGTTTCGGTCTTTTGGGTCTGGGACTGTTCCACTGGTTGGCAAAACAAAACGTCAAGCAGCAGTACCAGTATCTCGAGCCCGAACCACCAGCGAAACCGCCAGTGGCTCCTCCGGCGGCTCCTGTGCCGCGCGGAACGAACTAAAAAGCGGTATTGAATAGATCAAAGCGAAAGACCCGACCAGCGTCGGGTCTTTTCTTTTTTGGGCGGAAGCCCGCAAAGTGCTTTGATACAATCAAGAGATGGACAAAATCTCAGTCCCCAAAACAAATCAAGAGATCCACCGCCCTGAATTCCCACTGACGCCTGATCAGGTGCCAACACGCGCACCGGATGGTAGCGGAAATTTGGAAAAATATTTTCGCGAGTCCACCTCGCAGTTTGATTTTTCGATGGGATTTCATCGCGGCTCGCGGTCGGGTGGTGTCGGCTATCAGCTTGTCGCCTGGAGTTTTGTGGCGGCTTTGATTGATGCCCTGTTGTTGTTTGCAACTAGCTGCCTTTTCCTTCTGTGTTTTTCTTTTTTAGTACGTTCCCAATTCTCATCTGTGCTGCAGGTGTTCGGTGGATCGATTTATCAAATAGGTTTGGCGGGCGGAGTGATGTTGGTTGGGATCTATATGATTATGTTACGAGTATTTTTAGGATTCACCATCGGTGAATGGGCCTGCGCTTTGCGACTTGGGGATCTTCGCCAGAGACTCAATCGCTATTACTCGCTCAAAGTGATCGCCCGTATGGTTCTGATCTTCGCAACCGGCCTTGTCTTGATCCCAGCTTTTTCGCTTTTGCTCGGAAGGGATCTCGCAGGCTTTATCGTTCGGCTCCCCTTGGTGCAAGTGAAACGCTGATTGTAAGAATTCTCTGTCAAATCGATGAACAGTTTTGCGGGCGCTCTGGGCGGTTTAAGATCCGGGGATGTCGCGCTCACTGTTTTGGAAGTTTCTGTTGCTCCTGATGGTCTTGCTAGGTGCTATGCACTCCGAAGCTGAAGTCGCGGAATTCGATTATGCCTTTCTGAAAAATCCAGCCATCGGCGAAGAACCTTGCCAGCTTTTGCAGAATTCCGGTGCAGCTTTAGGTGATATTCCAGATCCGAGCGCTCCGGGTTTGGGTCATCAAAGTAAAGACCAGCTGCATTTTGATCGCCTCATTGAGCACGTTCAAAAACAGATCCAGCCCGTGCTTAAAAAGCAAGGAATCAACCTCACTTGGGATATCAACTGGAAGCCCAGTGTGCAGAATGCTTTTGCGCGGGTCGAAGAAGGTCAGCGAAAGCTTGTGATCTATGGTGGACTTTATCGCAACCCACGTCTGACGAATGATGGTTTTATGTGGGTGCTATGCCACGAGCTGGGTCATCATCTGGGTGGTGCGCCGATGCATGCACTGGTCAGTGAGATCAGTGCCGAGGGGCAGGCTGATTATTACTCGACCAATGTTTGTCTGCCGATCGTATTTGAAGGACTTGATAATCAGCAGGCTGTGCAGAAATTGAATGTGCCACTGATGGTGAAAAAACGCTGCGACACGCTTTGGGCTGATGCCGAGCGATCGGCCATCTGTCAGCGCAGTATCATGGCGGCACAAAGTTTTGCGCGATTTGCGGTGTATTTTCCAGCTCACCCGGAAGTTTATCCGAAGGTTCTCACCCCGACCAACGAAATGGCTCAGGAAACTCTGACGGATTCCTATCCCACGCATCAATGCCGACTGGATACGGCGGTCGCGGGTGCGCTTTGCAAGAAAGAGCTGAAATCAACTCAGCATTTCGGTGATGTGAAAATCTGCAGTTTTCGGCAGATGATTCAAGGCCAAGGTGCCAGACCTCGGTGTTGGTTTAAATATCCAGGTTCCAATAACTGAGAATTTCAAAATGTGGCGAGTGCGGGAATTGATCGACGATGGCAAGACTTTCGATCTTATAACCCAGCTCTTTCATGCGGATCCCATCTTTTGTGAATGAGTCCGGATGGCAAGACATATACAGAAATTCCCGCGGTCGATCCGCCGCCTGGATTTCAAACAATGGGTCCAGGAATTTCATCAGGCCCGAGCGGGGAGGGTTGACCAAAATCCCCTCGTCCGATTGAAAACGATAGCGCTCCCGGCGCTGGAAATCACCCGACTGCAGATCAATTCTTTTTGCAAGATTCGGGTGATTCTCGAGACTTCGCTTCAGTCCTTCAAGCGAGAGCTCATCAAATTCCAAGGCCTTCACGTGACGGTCTGGTTGGCTCGCGACAAGTGGAAGCGTGAGATTCCCATTGCCAGCCCCGAACTCGACCCACTGTTGAGATTTCGCTTTCGCGAAAAATTTTTGCATTGTCTGAACCAGAATTCGGTTGGCGAGATCGCCAGACTGGGTGAATCCGCCGACAACCGAATATAATTCCGCAGGTTGGTCCTGGATCCAGGTTCGGCTCCATGGATTGTACTGCGGATCTTTCAGTTTCATTTCAGGTGCGAGGCTTTTTCGGCGCTGTCCGATTTCAACAAATCCCAAATCCAAAAGGGCTTGAAGAGTTTTCTTTTCCGTCAAAAGATCTCGGATATCTTCATTGGCAAAATCCAGCCAGATGCCGCGATGTTTTCCATCGTGCGAGACTCGAAGTCTTAAAGAGCCTTTTTGAAGGGGGAACGTCATCTTGCGAATTTCTTGAAAGTATTTGGTCAAGGCTGGGGACATCAAAGGACAGGCCTCGACCTGAAAACCATCTCGGGAATCTTTTTGGTAGAACCCAAGCTTTCCATCGCTCCAGACAAGATCAGCGCGATCGCGAAGCGCTTGATCGGCGACGTGATAGAACTCGGGCGCAGGTAGTGGGGAGATTTGGGCTTCTTCGAGAAGCGTCATCAGTGAATTGATTTTGCGTGTTTTCTGCTCATCCGCTGAGAGATCAATCCAATTGCAGACCGAGCAGATTTTCGAATGGCCGCAGATCATAGGTTGCCGCTATTCGCCATATTCCACATGCCGGCACCCGAAGTTTGACCGGGCCCCAGGCATGAAGGATAGTTTTGGTATTCGAAAATCATGAGGTGTTTTTATGTGGTTGAGAGCGAAACTTCAACAGAAACAAGGAAAAGTTTGGATCCTCTGCGCGTTTGCAATCGGTCTGGGTCTAGTGACGACCATGAAGACTTTGGCGGAGGCGCCGGCTGAAAATAAAACCACGGCCAAATTTCAAAACCCCGAGCAGGATCCAGGTCTTGTCACAGCACAACGCCAGATCACCTTCCAGGGGCCGCGCTCGGGTGAAGGTTATTTCAGCCGCGATGGCAAACACATGATTTTCCAAAGCGAGCGTGAAGCCGGAAATCCATTTTATCAAATCTACCTGATGAATCTGAAAACCGGAAAGACGACTCGAGTGTCGACAGGAACTGGAAAAACAACCTGTGCGTGGATTTATCCGACCCAACAGAAAGTGATGTTCGCCAGTACTCATCTGGACGCGAATTTTAAAGACAAGGTCCAGCAAGAGTTGGAATCTCGCAAAAGTCAGCAAAAGGGAAAGTACTCGTGGAGTTACGACGAAAACTTCGACATCTTTGAGACGGACTGGACGGGCAAGAACATCAAACGCCTGACAACGGAAAAAGGCTACGATGCGGAAGGCGATTACTCGCCGGATGGAAAGAAAATCGTTTTCGCTAGCAATCGCTCGGGCTACACCGAGACTCTTTCACCAGAAGATCAAAAGCTGTTCGAGCAAGATCCCTCTTACATGATGGACATCTATGTGATGAACGCCGATGGCACAGGTGTGAAACGCCTCACAAACGTCAAAGGCTACGATGGCGGTCCGTTCTGGAGTGCGGATGGAAAGAAAATTACCTGGCGCCGGTTTGCTCCAAATGGTCAGTCAGCTGAAATCTACACAATGAATGCCGACGGCAGCGAGCAGGCTCAGATCACGAAACTTGGTGCGATGTCATGGGCTCCGTATTTTCATCCATCGGGCGATTATTTGATCATGACGACAAACGTCCTGGGTTTTTCAAACTTTGAACTCTTCATCGTTGATGCAAAGGGTGAGAAAGATCCGGTGCGTGTGACTTATCTGGATGGCTTCGATGGTCTTCCTGTGTTCACACCAGATGGGCAGCATCTGTCTTGGACTCGTCGAAACGAAAAAGGCGAATCGCAGATCTACATGGCGGATTGGGATGATGCCAAAGCTCGCGAGCTTTTGGGGTTGAGCTCACCAGCGCCTGTGATGGAAAAGATGGCTTCGTCGAAAGAAATTAACACTACCGATCTCAAAGCTTGGGTAAATTATCTAGCTTCTGAAAAGCTCGCAGGTCGCTTGACGGGTTCGGCAGAAGAAGTGGAATACACTCATAAATTGGCCGAAGCTTTCAAGACGCTGGGGCTTGTTCCGGGCGAGGGAAAAGACTTTATCGTGCCATTTACGTTCACTTCCGGAGTGACATTGGGGGCGAACAATTCTCTAGTCCTGAAAGAAGAGAAAAAAGAATTCTCTTTCCGAGCCAACGAAGACTTCGTCCCGCTTTCATTCTCAAAGACGGGCGAATTCGCAGCGGCACCGATTGTGTTTGCCGGATACGGAATCAAGGCGCCTGCCAGCGATACGCAGTCAGCCTATGACTCGTATAAAAACCTGGACGTAAAGGGGAAGTGGGTTTTGATTTTCCGGGATATTCCAGAAAACATCCCGAACGAGCGCCGCATTTTCCTCAATCGATACTCGGCCCTTCATCACAAAGCCATGGCCGCAAAAAATGAAGGGGCGGCAGGCTTGCTGATCGTCGGCTCGCCGAAATCTTCCAGCCAAAAACTGGTGAGGCTTCGCTATGATGGCGCGAACTCTGAATCCAGCATTCCAGTTTTCAGCATTTCCACCACGGTGGCAGAAACTTTGGTTCAGCCAACCAAAAAGAAACTAACGGATTGGCAAGAGCAAAATGACAGCGGCGAAATTCACACCGGTGAAATCGAAAAGCTGCAATTGTCAGCCAAAGTCGATTTGAATTTCCAAAAATCCGAAGGCCACAACGTGATCGCAAAACTTGCGTTTCCGGGTGCGAAGACCAGTGTCATGATCGGTGCTCATGGCGATCATTTGGGTCGCGGGGAGATGGGAAATTCTTTGGCCAAAGAGGGCGAGCAAGGGCATATCCACTATGGCGCTGACGACAACGCCTCTGGTGTGGCGGCTGTGATGGAAATCGCCAAAGTCCTTTCGGCTCAGAAAAAAGCCGGAAAATTAAACCTGAAACAAAACCTTCTCTTCGGCGTTTGGTCTGGCGAAGAGGCTGGTCTTTTGGGGAGCACGAATTTCCTCAAAGATCGCAAAGGCGAAAAGATCACTTCATATCTCAACATGGATATGATTGGCCGCTTGCGTGAGCAAGTTTTGGTTCAAGGTGTGGGCTCGGCAAGCGAATGGCGCGGTAAATTGGAAACGGTTGCAGCAAGTTCCGATGTCGGAATGTCTCAACAAGAAGATCCTTATGTGCCGTCGGATGGCATGCAGTTTTACGTGCAAGGGATTCCGTCCATTACGTTTTTCACGGGCTCACACGCCGAATATCATTCGCCACGTGATCGCGCCAGTACGCTCAATTATGTGGGCCTGCAAAAGATCGCAAATTTGGTCGAGACCATGGGTGTGAATCTCGCGTCTGACTCAAAAGCTCTCACTTACCAAAAAGTCGAAAGCTCACACCGAAAACTGGAAGGCCGTGGATTTCGAATTTTCCTCGGAACGATTCCGGACTACACCCAAGAAGGTGTGAAAGGCGTGAAAATTTCCGGCACTTCGAAAGACAGTCCAGCTGAAAAAGCGGGATTGAAAGCGGGGGATGTGATTCTTGAGCTCAATAGTGCAAAGATTGAGAATCTCTATGATTATGTTTACTGCCTGCAGGCGATGAAGGCCAATGTGGAGACTCCGCTAAAGGTGAGCCGCAAGGGACAGATTTTGGATCTCAAGATCGTGCCTGCGCTGAAAGAGTAAAACTTCCAATAAAGTGAGCACCTCTGAGGTCTAGAAGTTCACGGTCAGACGGGGACAGCGGGTTTTCAAAAAGTTCTTCAACTCACCATCCGTAAACTTAAAATCCGAATCCCCGTCCGAATTGTATTTAAAAACCTCGCGATTCCGAACATCGCAAGTCTTCCCAGCAACATCATGAAACGTGGAGATTTTATTCGCATCCGCCGTCACATCGTGGCCCATCGCAAATCCCGAATCCAAATAGAGGGTTTTAACCTTCGAAATTTCCAGACCACCTTTGTTGCTTGGGGCGACCTTGGAATCTTCTTTAAATTCCGCGCCCTCAAAGCGCAGAATCTTGGCCTCTAATTGTGAAAGAACCATTTCGATTCCAGGGGCTGGCATTTGCACATGAGATTCGCCGTTGATTTCGGTCAATTCTGGTAGGTTTTTTCGCGGGAAAAAATGAAAAACCCGGGCCCCGGATGAAGTCGCATCATCGCCTGCATTGTAGGAATTAAAAACCATCAAAAGACCCTGATTATTGACCAGATAACTGCGGTAAACCATATCTCCAACATCAAAAGGATCGGCCATCAGAGTGCAAGATCCATCGCTAGAAGAATGCCGCTGATAATGAAAAGCCCCTTGGCGCACATGAAAGTCCGTGCAATCGCTGGCGGGCTTTGCGGCGTTGGATTGGTGGGGCAAAAGAAAGCTTAAAAGGAGGGCGGTGAGGTGGTTCATTTGGGTCTCCTGATCTCTCCATCGTAAAGGGGATCAAATCAGGGGACCAAATGTGATTTAACAGAAGTACTTGAAACTAGGCCAGAATTAGACCTTCAGGCATATCTCTGATAAGTTATATTATGTTACTTTAAGTGTGGATGAGATTGAGACAAATCTTAAATGCTTACTCGAAGGTCCATTCCTTAAAGCCTTTCTTTTTCACGGCTTCCAGGGAATTGCGATCGACCTCATACACATTCGCCCGGCCTGTTGGAGTTCCACAAGCTTGAATGTGCATCAATGAATCTGACTTATTTTCCGCCGAATAAACGGCAAATCCTGTCAGTTCTTTCTGCATATCTGCGATGCCGATTGGTTTTCCCATTCCACATTGCATGCTTCCATCATATTTAAACACTTTCACACGGGCCTGAGCATTTGCAGAGACCTGTGCCACCGCCTGATTCACCGCTTTTTCATCCGACACTTGAGTTCTTTGTGATCGGCAGTTGCCGGACTGGCATCCAAGTGCGAAAAACCCCACAAAAATCATCAAAAATGCGGCGAATTTTTGTCGGACCATGGAGATCACCTCAGATATGGAATGGAGGCCTTGTTGCTCCATCCGACGCGAATTCCGTAGAGGTTGGCTTCGTTGGAGATGAAATAAATCATGCTGTTTTTCTCATCCACAGTCGGCGGCGATAAAATTCCGCGGCCAGGGGAGAAAGAAGAGATCTGTTTTCCAGTGGCTGCATCGAGAATTTGTAAACTTCCTTGAGACTCGCCAAACACAACCAAACCTTTTAGCAACGAAGCGCCAGTCGCAATCCCCTCTTTCAAAGGATAAGACCAGACCTTTTGCCCGGTTTCTTTTTGTAGAGACAAGAACTCGCCACTGGAAGCGGCTAGGTACAAACGATCGCCAGAAGCTAGAATCGATCCGTATCCACCGTAGGGTGCGGTCCAAACTGTCTCCCCTGTCGCTGCTCGTAAACAGTAAACGTGATCATCGTATCCGGTTAGATACATGAAATCGTCTTCCAGAAGCGGATTGCTATCGAGATCGCGGAATTTTTTATTGCGGCTTAATTGTTTTTCCCATTTCACGGCACCGTTGGAAGCCAACAATGCCACGACCGAGCCATCGCTAAATCCAACGTACAAAGTGCCGTTTCGAATCGCTGGTTTCGAGCCACCGCGAATGGAAAGGCTGCTGGTATCCTGGCGAGTGTACAACCAAAGCTGCTTTCCATTGAGCGCGTCTAGGGCGAACAACGAATTGTTTCCGGTCAGAATGTAAATCACGCCTTCATGCAAAAGCGGCTCGGACAAAGTTTCAATCTTGGTTGGAAAAGTCCAGATGACCTGACCTGTGTCCGCATTGATCGAGTAGAACTGCCCGTCGCTGGCACCGATAAACAGACGATCTTTAATCAAAGTCGCGGAAGGTTCCGCACCATTCACAACCGGAAGTCGCCATTTTTCAGCACCCGTCATGAAATTATAAGCCGCAATCGCATCCAGACCGTTGGCCTGAATCACTAGATCCTTGTAGAGGATCGGTTTCATGCGGCTGATCTTGCGAAATCCAAGATTGTCGGCGGCTGTCGTGCGCTTGACGAACACTTCTTGAGTCATAAACCGACGCTGAACTGGACGCGCTGGATTCTGCGTGCAGGCCGAGATCAACATCAGCAAAGAAATCGAGAGAAGAAACTTCATCTAGTTTTTCGCCGTTTGCAGAAGGCGCAGATATTTTTCTGCGGTTTTAGCAGTTGTTGATTCCTTGTTGTCAGCCTTGGCTTCGTTATAGAGCTTCTCGGCTTTTGCGGTATCATTCATGCTCTCAAAGCAAAGGCCTTGCTTGAGCTTGATATCCGCATGCAGAGATTTCGCACGAGCATTGGAAAGAACATGATCCCAAGTTGAAATCGCAGCTTGGCAGTTTTTCAGATTGGCTTGAACTGTTCCCAATTGATTCTCAACCAGACCCGACAAAAGATCCTTCGATCCGGTGTCGACCTTTTTCAAAGTCGCTTCGGCTTCAGTCATTTTTTGATACTCGATCTGAACGCTAGAGACGTGTAATGCCGCCATCTTCGCAGCTTTTGAAGCCGGCTTCTCGGCGATGATCTTCATCATGTCATCCACAACCGGCCCGTAATCCTGAGTGAAATCACCCGTCGCTTTGCCGGTGGTTGGAGGTGGCGGAGTTTTCGCTTTTGCATCCTTTGGTTGAGCTTCCGCCATTTTGGCTTGCTCGAAACCAGTTTTCTTTTCCATAAACTTTTTCTCGGCCTGGAAGTACTTGGACTGGATTTCATTTTCAGCTTTGTCATCGAGATAATTCTTAGCCGAAATTCCGCCGCCCAATACGAAGAAGGCCAGAAGAATGATGCCGACAAGCTTTGAGTGCTGGGTTGTCCACTGGAACCCTTTGCGAAGCTCTTGCTGCAATTTATCGGGTGATTTGATGGCTTTTTTGTCGATCTTCGTCATTGTGTTCTCCGTTTACAAATCAAGTACTTGAAGCCGAAATTTTCTCTGGGAACTAAGGCTTTGGTCAAGGGATCATGCGCGCATTTGCTTCGCTGTGCGCTGTGGAGGGAAACACCATCTCAAGCACTCGCAGTGAT
>CBIHPB010000118.1:0-10382 GCA_966211485.1 uncultured Bdellovibrio sp. | reverse complement strand
TCGATTTTTAATTTTTTGGTGGTGTGCCTGCGTTTATTTCAATAAACGGCCGTCTTTATTGTAATTTTAAACGAAAGGCCCAAACAAACCGGGGGGGGGCACTCTTACCAGGCGCCGCCGAATGCGATTCCGCCGACCCAAGAGTTGAGGTCATTGGCTTTTAGCTCGGTTGGCTTTTCGCGGGTCCATTTGGCGCTGGTGTAAGTTCCTTCCAAGGCGACATAAATAGAGTTACCCAAGCGCACACCGACCGACCCGCCGGTGAAATCTCCGGTGCCATTGGGCTCGCCCGTCACGTTGACGCTGGTACCAGATTTGCGTTTGATGACTGTTTCAGTTTTAAAGTGGGATTGGAAGGGCCCAGCATAGATCAGGAAGTTTTCGTTGGTTCGGTATCCCATCAGTAACATCGCTTCCCAGCCGCTGAAACTTGTGTCGGCATCGCCTCGGACGCCGTCGGATTCATAATAATTGCTGGACGAACTGAAAGCGCCTCCGCCTGCCAAAGCGACAGAAAAATTACCGGCTTTCGCTCCCGGTGCTGGATTTCCCAAAATTTGAAGCTTTAAACCGACCATGTTCGGGCCGTTCGACATCGCAGTCGCATACAAATCTAAAATTTTATGCAGACCCAAGCCGCCCGCCAAAGTCATCGCCGAGTTCCGTGACAATATCGGATTCAAATCCGGATTGGATGAGGTCATATCTTCCGTCAGTTGCACTTGCACCACTCCGGCGCTGGCCAACCGAACATCACCACGAAGCCAATTGCCTGAATTTTCCGGCGAAAGAAAGCGATTGGCCGGAAGGTAGAATCGGCTGCTGGCACAACCCACGGTCGCCAAAACAAGGAACAAAAACAGAATATTTCTCATAGGAAAATTCTAGAGGGCCCAACCTATGCCACCAAGTTAATTTTCAAAAAACCGTGGCCCTCATCTTGCTCAGTAACAGAGTATGCTGGGACGTCGCAGTTTTCATTGGTGGACAAGTCTCTTAGTCCTGACTTTCACAGGACTTCTTGTTGTATTTGCCTATGTGGCAAGACGTCCGCTTTGTATTGATTCCAAGCTTGTCGAAAGAATCGACAGTGTCTCAAGCCAGGGAACCGCATCCGCCTACCGCTGCGGACTGCACCGCCATGTCGATTACGATCAAATATTAGCGAACCAGACCCGTGATTTGGGCCGCCGCCTGCAGAAGCTGGAAAAGGTCCTGGACTGGGTCAAGCCTCTGCAATCCCGGGTGAATCTGACGGTGATAGAAGGTAACAGCGGCATCTACCGCATCCGCGATCACGAGATCTTTATCAGCGAGTCTATTCTGAAAAGTCAGGGTCAGCTCGAAAAAGCCTTTCTGAAAATTTGGTTCCGCGAAAACGCAAATCTCGGTCTGCAGTCACAATTTTCGGTTGAAGAAAGCCTCACCGACTTTTTGTATTTCGCCTTGATCGGCGATTTTAAGATTCAGCATCCGGCAACGGGCATCGTCTTCAATCAAGAAAGCGAAGCCCGCTGGCCGCAAGTTCTGATGAACTTCAAGGGTTACTGTAAAAGTCTGTGGAAATCCAACGAGCACGATCAACTTTGTGAAGATAGCCTGATCGAAGCCCGCGCCGACGAAATTTACCAGCCAGTCTTGCGCCCGCTATTATCACAATCCCTGATGGAAGCCTTCGGAAATCTCAGCAGTGAAGAGCGTCTGGATTTCTTAAAACTCCTTCCGCAGGCATTACAGCAAGCCGAATTCGTCGATAAGAATTTCGGCATGAGCTATCTCGAGCCTCATCAGCAGACCTACCACGAGGCCGTGATCAATCTCGAAAACTGGAGCTACTTTCTTCAACACCTGCTACCGGAAGAAAGCCTGGCGATGAAATACGCACATTACTTTGACTCGGCTATGAAACGCCGAGGCTTTAACGAGTCCTCTCCGCAGACCGCATTGGATGTGCTGATTGTCTCAGACGAGTCATCGAAAGAAATCTCTAAAGAAATCCAAAAGCAGCTGAAATCCCGAACCGAAAAGCTGATCGGTTTTGAATCCAAGGGCGAGCTGCAGATGGGATTTGAAAACGAGCCTCTGAGTCTGAAGGTCTTGGGACCGATCCAGGCGACAAATGGAATCCTGCTTCACTGCGGAACTCCGTCGCTGGCGGTGTTGAAGTCTTTCTCGCAGCGGGTGCAAAAGCTTTTGTATGTGAACGCCTGTGAGAAAGACACCGTTCGCTTGGATGGTTTTATCCAAAAAGGCGTATCGCAATTCGCTTTGCAAAATCCAAAATTAAAATTCGCGGAATTGCACATGCCATCGCTGATGATGGCTTTGCAGAAAGCTCCAAGTCTACATCCAATCGAATCGGTGGCCGAGAAAAAACGGGAGCTCTTAAACCCGTTGGGCTGGCAAGAGCCGACCTACGACGAAAGCATCAAAGCTTACCGCGCCAACAGTGCCATCGAAATGGTCGACTGGTTCCGCCTCTAAATCGCCCACCCCTTTTTTGTAGCGCAGTTGCGTTATCTTGATCCGTGTGCTTTGGCCTGTTGTTGTTCTTTGCGTTCATGCTCTCGAAAAAGAAGAAGAAGAAGAGTCGCTTGCTCTTCTTTTGAAATCCATCGCTTAAAAGGCTTACCGCCTTTTTAAGACGACTTCCTGATCTGTCAGCATAGAGTATTAGCAGAAATCCGAACTTAACCGTGAGCGCGGATTTCTTTCGTCTGATTTTTTTCGTTTACGAAAACACAAACTGGTTTGTGGTCTTTCGCTTCTTGCTCGGAATAACCAGCGTATGCCGCAATGATCACAAGGTCACCCTTGTGCACATGTCGAGCGGCTGCTCCGTTCAAGCAGATCTCGCCCTCTTTACCCAAAATCACGTAAGTGTGAAAGCGTGCCCCGTTGTTGCAGTTGTAAATATCAACTTGTTCGAACAAGCGCAGGCCTGCGTCCTTGATCAGTTTCGGACAGATCGAGATCGATCCTTCGTAATTCAAATCCGCGTCTGTGACAGTTGCCCGGTGAATCTTACATTTCAACATATTCAGCGTCATAACATCTCCCGCAAAAAGGAATCAGGTACCTATGAATTCATTTTCAAAGCCTGCATCAAACCTTGCAGGACTAGATCTGGCTGGATCACATCAAAGATCTTTTCTTTATCGAACAATGACGAAAATCCGCCAGTGCCGATCACAAAAGGCTTTTCGCCATCAAAGCACTCTTCTGAAATGCGCTTGGTAATTTCGCGCATCGTTCCCAAGTGTCCAAAGTACAAACCGGACTGAAGGCTTTCGGTCGTCGAACGTCCCAGCGCTTCTTTCATCGCCACGATTTCAACCGATGGCAGTTTTGCCGTCTGGCTTTCCAACGCCTCCATGTTCAAACGCAAACCTGCCACGATCGATCCGCCGAGATAGTTTTTCTCTTTGGAGATCGCACAGAAAGTCGTCGCCGTTCCCAAATCCACAATCACCAGATTCTTCTTGGGATAAAGATGGGTGGCTGCGATCGAGTTGGCAATGCGGTCGGCCCCAACTTCCAGCGGATTTCGGTAATCAATCTTCAAACCAGTTTTAACCCCGGCCTGCAGAACAAAAGGTGTCAAATTAAAATATTTTTTGCAGGCATTTTTCAGCGAGTACACAACATCCGGCACCACCGAGCACATCGCGATATGCGTGACCTTGGTTGGATCCATCGAATTTTCACGCAGCACCGAGCGCAAAAAAATCCCGATCTCGTCGGAAGAGGCTCCGGTTTTTGAAGTTTTACGGAAGCGAAACTTCAACTGCTCTTTTTCGTAAACCCCACCGTAGATTTGGCTATTGCCGACGTCCAACGTGAGAATCATAGTAGCTCCTTAGTTAGGTACTCGCCCAAGTAAAATCCCAGCTCTTGTTTTCCGCGCAGATCCTGCACCGGATCTAAGCGGTCAAAGATATGAAACACATGTTCAGGTTTCATTTCCGACATATCGTTTTGCACGATCAGGTCTGCACCCGAATGTTCGAAAAGTTTTGTCACCGCTTTTTTCTGGGCGTCCTTATCTACACCAGCCGTCAGCTTGAAGGCAACGACCTTCAGATCCGGATTGTCTGCCATCGCCCGCAACTGGTCGACCAATTTCGGATTGCGCTTAAAGTGCAGGGTCAAATCGCCAGCCGAAGACATTTTCTGCTGGCTTGCCTCCACCGGAGAAAAATCGCTGACGGCCGCCAAGTGAATCACCGCCTGATAGCGCTTGGTTCCCAATAGATCCTGCAAACCTTTTTCAAGGCTTGCAAAGCTTGTGAATGCGCGCTTCTCGCAGTCCAAAGCGGGGAGCTTGGCGTTTTCCGCGTGGACATAAGTTACATCAAAACCAAAATTCGTCAGAGCATCGGCAATCGAAGCCCCGGTGCTGCCCGTGGATTTGTTCGTGATCACACGCACAGGGTCCAAAGGTTCCTGCGTTCCGCCTGACGTCACCAAAACTTTCACAGACTTTTGCGCAGCAGGAGCCGGCGAAGCAGAAGCTTTCACAGTTCCCACAAACTTTTCCACTTCTTGCACGATCAAATCCGGCTCGAGCAATCGGCCCCAGCCGACTTCGCCGCAAGCAAGAACTCCGGATGCCGTCTCAAGAATCTCAACACCCATCTCACGCAATTTTTTAATCGAAGCCTGAGTCGCCGGATGCAGATACATCATCGTGTTCATGGCTGGCGCAATCAGATAAGGCTTTTTAAAATCATGCGCCAAAAACTGAGTCGTCAGCAAATCATCGCCAACGCCGTTGGCCGCTTTGTTCACAAAATTTGCCGTCGCAGGCGCGGTCAAAATCAAATCTGCCCAGCGAACCAAGTGAATATGATCCATGACGTTTCCAGATTCGAACAAATCCGAAACAACCGGCTTACCTGTGAGACCTTCCAGCGTCGCATTGCCAACAAACTGCAAAGCAGAAGAGCTGGCCACAACCTGAACTTCGAATCCGGCCTGCACCAAGCGCGAAATCACCTGACAAGCTTTGTAACAGGCGATCGAGCCAGACATTTGAAAAAGAATTTTTTTAGATTTGGACATTGTCGATCAGCCTCACTTCTCCCACAAAAACCGCAGCGAACCGTCGTCCATCAAGGTCCTTCACGTAGTCTACTTTCCAGCCTTGCTTTTCAAAAACCACACGGGCCTCATCAGCCGTGCGAGCCGTCGTCAAAGTTTTGTAAATCAAAGGCGCTTGTTCGCGCTGCTGGGGCGTCAGTCGCACATTGCGCGAGCTCATCGCCAGTCCGTCTTTTTCGCGAACCGTTGGAACCGGGACAATTTCGTAAGGCAGAAAGAAGGCATTCACCATGCGCTTGATCAGGGTCAGCTGTTGAAAATCTTTTTCGCCAAAGTAAGCCGAATCCGGCTGCACCAGATTCAAAAGCTTCATCACAACCGTCAACACTCCATCAAAATGTCCGGGACGGGCAGCGCCGCAAAGATCCAAACTGAAATCAGTTTCCTGCAGTTTGAATTTATAGCCATCGGGATAAATACTGTCGAAAGTCGGAGCAAACACCACATCGACCTGGTTCTTTTCGGCCATCGCCAGATCGGCGTCCCAGGTGATCGGATACTTTTCGAAATCTTTTTTGTCATTGAACTGGGTCGGGTTCACATAAATACTGAGCACCACCAGGTCATTGTCGCAACAAGCTTTCTCTAGCAAAGTTTCGTGCCCGTGATGAAGCGCACCCATGGTCGGAACAAATCCCACCAATTGTTTGTGCTCGACCTTCTGGCGCCACAAAATCATTTCTTCCGCTGTGCGAATGATCAGGGGTTTCATCAGTAGCTCTCTTCCTTCGACGGAAATTTTTCAGTCACCACATCGCGGTGATACTGATTGAAGGCCTCTTTCAAAACTTCGACGCCCTTCAAATAAGTGCGCAAGAATTTCGGATGGAAATCCTTATTCATGCCCAGCATGTCCTGCAGAACCAAAACCTGGCCGTCGCAACCAACTCCAGCGCCGATACCGATCGTTGGAATTTTCAAAGCGTTTGAAACTTCCACGGCTAGATCAGCCGGCACACATTCCAAGACCAAAGAAAAACATCCGGCCTTTTCCAATGCCAAGGCGTCTTTCAAAATCTCTTCGTGTTCTTTCGGAGCTTTACCTTGAACCTTAAATCCGCCCAACTGATTCACAGATTGCGGCGTCAATCCCAAATGTCCCATCACAGGCACACCGGAATCGACCACATGGCGAACCAGCTCGAGATTTCCTTTCGCACCTTCCAACTTCACCGCATTGGCGCCAGCGCGCATGATTTTTCCAACAGCATTCATATTGCTGACCAAATCTTTTCGAAACGAAAGAAAGGGCATATCGCCGACGATAAATTTGCCTTCAGCTCCGCGTGCGACGGCGGCCGTGTGCAAGGCCATCAGATTGACGGTTGCATTCAAAGTCGTCGAATGCCCGTGCATCACCATCGAAAGACTGTCGCCGACCAACAAAACATCGATTTCGGAATCCGCCAAAATCCGTGCAAAGCTATAGTCATAGCAAGTCAGCATGGAAATCTTTTGGCCTTTTTGTTTTTTCAAAGCGAAATCGTGGATTCTCATTTTGCACCTTCTAGTTGCGGTAAGGCTTCGGGATCGTGGACTTTCACAAAAGCCCGGTAAATTTCTTTGTAAGCATCATTTTTCAAAGCCTGATAGTTGCGGGCCAAAGTCGCCCGGTCTTTCCGAGCCAGCGGCCCCGTCAAAGCTTGTTCCAAATTGCCGGCAAGATTGGCAAAAATCTGCTGGCGATAAACGGACTCGACTCCGTCAGGTAGTCCCAACTCTTTCAGCCCCTGATGCATCTTCTGCCAAAGCAGGGTGGTGAAGTTACCACTCATCACACACAAGGCGTGATAATAGGCTTTCTGATCCGGATGAATTCGAGAGATGGGATTTGCAAGCCCTGGCAAGAGATCGCGAATTTCCCGGTAGGATGTCGTAACAAATGGAATTCGCGGATAAGTTTCTGCCGGATAAAGATCTGCTGCAAAAGTCATCAAAGGATGAGCAGACTCGACACCTGGAATTTCCAGCGCCCCAGAAAAGTGCACGACCACACCCTTGAATTCCTGCAAGTGTTCGCGGAAGAAGCTTTCGATAGCAGAATCTGAAATCAGCAGCAGCACATGGGTTGAATGTTGGAGCTGTTCCTGAAAGTAAGAAATCGCCCAGGTGCGATCCCAGGTTCCAAAATTCAATTTCAATGTTTGGAAGTAATAGGCAAAATGTCGCGCGGTTCTGCCGGAACCGACAATTAAATACCGCTGATTTTGAAGCATGGTACCTGTCCTTTCAGATCAAGTCCTAGAGCCTAGGCTCTCTGCGGCCCAATTTAGTCCTTTTCAAAGTTAAGTCAATGGCTTAAGAATCCCTGCTCGCAGACAAAAAGCAGGGAAGACCATGGGAAAACGAATATATTGGATCTTATTGGTAGGTATCGTCTTAGCCGGTGTGACGACCATGATTTATTTCGGAATTCAACCGCGACCAATCCCCAAAATCAGCCTCAGCAAATTCGAAAATCACACGGTGCTGGCGAACTCTTTGCTGCTGCGTTTGCGCGAAGAAATTAAAAACAGTCCGGTGTTGTTTTTAGGTGTGGACCCCGACAAACCCGAGCACTTTGAAATCTGGCAAGAGTTCCTCAAGCAAAATCATGAACCAGGTTTTGCCTACGACACCATCGTGGTCGAGCAGGCTCTGGCAACCGAACTTTTCCCGGGTGCCGAGAAAATAAATCTGATTGATCAGTTTTCTGCATTTTATCAAGGCATCCAGACTGGGGTCAGCAATGGGCGTCGGGTCGCTGTCATCATGCCGAGCATTTACTCGGTTCAAATGATTCACAACAATCTGGACTCCAACTTCAATTCCAAAGTCCAGGTCTTGGGCACCAGCTTTTCACTGACGGATTTCCCTCGCTCGCGAGAAGACGAAAAGACAATGACTCATCCTTGTGTTGTCGCAGCTGTGGACCAATCGGGATTGGGTCCATTTGGCTGCATTGTTGTGCAAGGAGCACGAACAAACTATCGAAAGCGCTTTGAATCTGGAGAACACATCGGCTTCGTGAATCAAATTGGTCAGCGCGACTATTTGATTTTTTATACGAAGGAAAAGTAATTTTGATGCGGGAAGTTCTTGCTCTTTCACACACGCCGTACTGAAGTAGGGGCATACTTAAAGAGCAAGGAGGCTCCATGAAGACCACCCTCATGGCACTGATTCTATTTACCGTTGGCACAGCAAGTGCTGATGTTTCGGTGTCCCGAAAATACAAGGACGTTGCAGACTTTATCCATCAACTGGCGCAAAGAAATCCACAAACGACCGAGCTGTTCACACTTGGCTATTCCGATGCCGGGGTTCCAATCGAAGGTGTGAAAATCGGCAACGGTGCCGTTCACAATCTGGTGGTCGGAACTCATCACGGCAACGAGTACGGATCGACCGAAGTGGCTTTGAATTTCGCCGAGTCCGTTGCTCAGGCCCCGATCGCGGGACAGACCATGTATGTGATCCCGGTTTTGAATATCGACGGATACAATGTTCGTCAGCGCTGGGAGCGAATCAACGGCGAAACCATCGATCCAAATCGTGACTATCCAGGCCCTTGCGGAACCGAAGGTCCTTTCAATTCACGTAGCACGAAGGCATTGGCTGATTTCATCGAGAGAGAAAATATCGTGGCATCGGCGACACTTCACACTCATTGGCCAGCCGCTGTTTTCCCTTGGGGACTTTCGACCAACGATACGGAAACACCATACACGCCGATTTTCATGAACATGGTTCAGGTGGCGACATCAGCCAGCCACTATCAAACTGGAAATTCGACAGAGGTCATCTATCCGGCTGACGGAACTTTCGAAGACTATGCTTACTGGAAGCATGGTGTTTGGTCGATCTTGTTCGAGTTGGGTCACACGCACTCGCCAAGTCTTTCAGACCTCAATCAACTGGTTCGCGAAAACATCCCAGGTCTGCGCAAGATGTTTGAAGTCGCACCAACAGCTCGCGCTGAAAAGCACGAATTCGAAGGTCATTGCCAATCCGCTTTGCGATCTCTGGATCTGCATATCGAGTAACCCAAAGGTTCCCTGCATTATTTCCAATGAAACTGAAAGGGCATCGTGAAAGCGATGCCCTTTTTATTGGCCTGCGACCTGCATATTCGAACCCCAACTGACTTCAGATAAAACGGGGGTTTTGCTGTGGGTACCTTTCTGAAATTTTTCTTGGGGCTGATCATTCTTTCGACACTTTCAGCCTGCGGATTTCGAGCCGATTTAAAATCTGGCGGACCCACACTTCATGACAATCCTGAATCTCCGTCTTCACCTTCGATTCCCGGCGAACCAACGAGCAATCCATCGACTGAGGGCTCTCCAAGTGGAGGATCATCTGTCGAGCCGGGCTCTTCATCAAGCACTTCACCAGCTACACCATCTGCTCCTGAAGTCGAAGTGATTCCTCCGGGCTCCGAACCAAATTCGCAGCCATCGACTGCGCATCCATTGGATATTCAATGTATCGAAAGTCTTTGCGGTGAAAATCAGCCGCTGCCTCATCCTTTTGAGATCAATGGGCAATCGAAGGAACAGTCCGAGACCGTGATTGCAACCCAGATCAAAAAACCTCTGCAAAACTATATGGGCCGGATTATTCACAAGGCGCTTTTGCAGGATGAAATGTTCAAAAAGCTTTTCGAAAGCGACGTTCAGATTCAGCTCACTCCTGAGAAAGCGGCTTTGATCTTGTCGATACGCTATTTGAACAACCTGAACAAATATATGAGCGCGGTCGAGCGCGATCCTCAGGGACTTTTGAAGTTCAACTTGGATAAGCTGCGCAATTTGGTCGGCAGCGGAGCAGGCAAGGAAGATGAAGTTCAAGCCATCGTTAGTCTGACCAATCTCTTGAATTTCATCGTACGCACGGGGCCGATTTTTGATTATCACCTGGAGCTGTTGCTAAAGATTTTTTACTCGAACCTTTCCAGTACCGACGCTTTGAAACAAGAAGCCAGCATCATGCAAATCATCCGAAACTACATCGGGGCTTTGTCGCCAAGTTTAAATTTCGTCAAGCCATCGGACCTTGTGATCGGAAGAGCTTTGCGTGGCGAAAACTTGTCCTACACCGAAAAACTGATCTTCAAATCCGAGATGAAAAACCGCTACATCATGGGACATTTATTAATCCCTGAAGTTCAAGATGCTTTCAAAAAAGTCAGACTGGATATTCCAGCCGTCATGGCCGAAGCCAAGCAAGCTTATCTAGCCAGCAAGCCGGCCGCCGCTGTAGCGGACCCAAAATCGATCAAAGGACTTTTGCAGACG
>CBIHPB010000117.1:0-10441 GCA_966211485.1 uncultured Bdellovibrio sp. | reverse complement strand
CGGTACCTGCCGTGCCGGCTGCAGCAACCCCGGCCCTGGTGGCCGATGAGCTGCACAAGCTTGCCAGGCTTCGGGCCGATGGCAGGAAATTCGCGGCAGACGCCGGGACGCTTTTCATAAACAGTGCAAAGCCTTGTGGTTGGATGCAGGTAATAGCAATCGTCATTTGATCTTTGCGTGAGCATAAAATTTCCGGTGCTTTCGCGATAACTGCTCAGCACGCCTTCTTTGATCAAGCGCTTAGCGACTTTCTTCGGGCTGGCGTTCACTTCGTCTTCGCTTGCAAGCTCCAGTCGCACCAAATCCTCGGCTTTGATTTCAACCGGCATCGTGCAACAGCTGCCATAGCAACCATTGCAAAGACCTTCGCGGTATTTCACCCATGTCCAGGGTTTGTCTTTGTCCGTTTTCATCAACCCAGGGATTCAGCCTCAAGCAGAATTCGTTGAACATCGGAAATGGCCAAGTGTTCGTCCTTCACCAAGGGTGATTCAAACAGCCGGATTTCCATTCGGGATTTGGCAAGCTTGTTGGTTGACAGGAAATAGAGGATGAAAACCAAAAGCCCAAACCAGCTGAGGAAAATCATCATTGTTCCAAAAATAAAAGCGGAACGAGTCGCTTTCTGATAATCCTTCTTCGAGTAATCTTCCTGAGTTCGCGGCGGATTTACGTCCAGGACTTGACCTCTTTCAAGAGACCAATAGCGATTCACCTTCAAAAGATTATGATTCAAAGTCACGACCTTCGAGCGATGAAAACCGCGATGAACCCAATAAAGATTCCAGTTCACGACAAGAAAAGTGACGATCGCACCGACAAAACCGACTGCTATTATTTCGGGCATATCCACCTAGACTAAAGCCATGCGGCAAGAAAAACAAATCTCTTTGATGACCTGCGACCTTGGTCCGCGATAACATTCTGAGTTATCTACCAAGGATGGTCGAGCATGGAAATATTGGACGGCAAAAATTTGCCGGAGCATGAAAAACTTTTCGATGAGATATGCGGAAAGCTACAGGAACTCAGTCAACGGAAGCAGGAAATCTTCCAAGAGGCTGCATTAGTCCCACGTCTTGATGGTTCATCAGATCAATTCCCGGCTCAAAGAGCCGCCCAATTTTCCGAAAGGCTCGATAAGATGCAAACACACCTGCGCAAATCTCAAGAAGAACTGAAAACCGCTCAGCAAGAGATCCACGACAAAATCCGCTCGCTGGACACTTTGAATTTCGCCAACAACGACCTCAGCCGCGAAGTGAAGCGCCTGAGCGAGCAATTGGACCAAGAGCGCATCAACAATTCCAAGCTCAGCACCGATCTGGCCAAGTCTTTGGAAATGAACCTGCGCCTGCAATTCGAAATCGAAGAGATCCGCTCGAAGGCGAACCAACATCTAACGGAAGAAAAGAAGCACAACCAATTCCTGCAAGATCGCGTGAAGTCGCTGTCACACGAATTGGATCTGTCACAGGCCTTGTGCAACGAGACCCGCCTGGAACTGGCGAAAGCCAAAGAAAAGTTCCAGCTCGAAAATCAAGCATGGGCCAACGAGCGCCGCAACCTGCAAGGTGAAATCGACGATCAAGCTTTGAACATCGAAGAAAAGAAGAACCAGATTCAATCTTTCCGCGACGACATCAACACCAAAATCGAAGAGCTGCAAAAATCAGCCGAAGCCCTGCGCGAATACGACACCCACACTCAGCAACAACATGAGATGATGAAGACATTGTCAGATGTCGCCGAAAAGAAAATGATCGAGCTGAAACTGGCTTTGGATAAGCGCACAATCGAGTCTCAGGACTACTACAGTCACTTGCAGCAAGCGATGACCCAGATTCATGTCCTACGTCAAGAGAATGGCGCTTTGAAAGATTATATCGCCAAGCTAACAGCTCTTCATCAGCAACGTAATACAACTGAAGTCAGAGCCTAGTTCGTTCGCGATTCAAATATGACAACAAGGAAAGCTCCTCAGAAATGAGGAGCTTTTTTTATAATACGTGGTGCACGAACATCTTCAGATAAAAGCCTTCTGAAAATGCCAACAACACAGGGTGATCCGGCGAGTGCCCGCCATGCAAAATGCAGCGACCTTCGTTTTCACCGCGCTTCAAAGCTTTCTGCAAAGTTTCTTTCATTTCAGATTCTTCAAACAAACCCGAGCACGAGCAAGAAACAACCAGTCCGCCTTTTTTCACCAGTTTAAACGCTGACGTGTTCAATTTCAGATAAGCATGACGACCCGTTGGAACGTCTTTTTTTGCTTTGATAAACGCCGGCGGATCCGCAATCACCACATCGAAATAGCGATCTGGAAAACTTCCCAAATCTTTCATTACATCCAGCTCACGAACATTCACAACCGCACCTTGGCGCTCGATATTGTGTTTTGCAAATTGCAGAGCTTTCTCCGACACGTCAACGGCCGTGACTTCAACATTCAAGCCACGTGCTTTCAATGTCCGTGTGATTTGCGTCGACCACTGGCCCACATAGCAGCAAAGATCCAGCACCTTCACAGTGTCGGTTGCAAAATTCATTTTCTGCAGCTGATTGCACAGCAAAGAAATATTGTAAGCTTGATCCAAAAAGAATCCGGTCTTTTGACCTTCGATCAGATCGGTCGCCATCAAAACCTGGTTGTTGATTTCAATGTCGATGTTAGTGAGATCAAGGCCAGGAACTTCTTTGATCACCAAAGCATCCTGCGGTTCCATGCCTTCCAGGCGACGGATCTGAACGTCATTGCGAAGCACGACAGCCGTTTCGCTCCAAGGAACGTCGTTGATCCCGCGCTCGTTCACCGTTTGGATCAGCTCTTCAAAGAAAGCGGCTGGATTTGGCAGTGCCGCCGAAATCCCCGCGGTCAAAATCTGAACCGCCAGAACTTGTGCCTTCTTGCCGTTTTGGTGAACCAAATAACGATCAATCACCAGACCCGGAGTGAAATCGCCTTCACCGTAGCAAAGACGGAAGCTAGCTTCAAAACCTAAGCTCTTACGCTGCCACCAAGTTTTCGCCAAACGACCGACCAAAAATTCTGTCGAGCAAGTTTCTTCCTCGCGAGAATCAAAACTCAAAGCCCGAAATGCGATCAGAGAATGGGGATTGCCGTAACCGCTAGCCAAGAAGCCACCGCGATCATCCAACAACACAACCGGAGCACCTGCGGGATGCCCCTTCGGACTTGCCGAAAGTTCGTTAGAGAAAATCCAAGGGTGACCACCACGAATTCGTCGATCGGCACCTTTTCGCAAGCGCCAAACTGTCGGTTGTTCCATGAAAAAATCCTTCGCTGAAAGAGAGCGAAGGGTTTCTCACATTTGGGTCATTTTTGACAACCCTGGGGCCCTAAAAATGAAGGCTTTTCATAACTTTATGGGGTTTTGACAGCGAATAAAAGAAACTGCGTGCGCAGGCTCTTCATAAAGTTGTCGTCGCTCACAAAGATCAGGGTTCGGCGACCATCCGGCAAAGTCGGCCCCCAGGTCATCCCCTCGAAATTTCCGATCCGTCCAATCTTGGGCTCGAGGGTCCCGAAATCCAACACCAGGGTCTTCGTCAGCACACCTTTGGCGTCGGCTGCTTTGAGATCCGTTCGGTACAGCTGCACTTTCAGATCCATCCCCTGCTTGCTGATTTGAACCAACCGTTCAAGCACCAACAACTCGTGATCATTCAGATAATGGACTTCAGAGACGCCCTTCTGCAGCTCGAGCCCCGTTTTCATATCCATTTTCTTTTCGGCCAGTGGGTACTTGTATTCCTTGGTGGGCTTGAGAATCCAGGCCTCGGGCATTTCGTACTGAAGAAAGCGCACCATATCTGGCGGATCCTGCATCAGCGGAGCTTCTGTCGCCGCCATCCACTCTTTTCCCGAAGGACTCGCCGCCAATCCCTCGAAGGCCATATTGTTCAAGACACCCTTTTTTTGAACACCGGTTGGCTCGGGCAGAAAGTCTTTTGGAATTTCATACTCGCGCATAATCGTGCCGGTGGCACTCACCGTGAAGATTTGCGGATTGGCCCGCGGGATCTTGTTCATGTCGCCTTCATTGGTGACCAGAAAATCTCCCCACGGCGTCAGCGAAATCGCCTCGGGATCCATCACTTTGGAAAAAAGCTTGGCCGAAGACGCTGTCGTCTTATGCGACATCTCGCTCTCGTTGACGGTCATAAAGATGACTTTTTCAGGCTCGACTTTGAAATCCTTCAGCGAAACTTGCACAGTGAATTGATAAATCCGGGGTTCGTTCACCAAACCGCGGTCATCGGAAATCGCGAACAGCTTTTGCGAGTTCGAGTCATAGACCAAACCCGAAAGCCCGCCGATCTTCGATTTTTGGAAATTCATTTTGGTCGGGAGCACAACCTGATTGAGATACTCAAGCTCTAGCGCAAAACCAGAAACCGAAACCAGCAAAAGCGAAAGGATCAGTCCAACCTTCACAGCTTCAGTCTTTTTTCTGCCAAAGTAACTGTATTCTCAAGCAGTGTGGTGATCGTCATTGGACCGACCCCACCCGGCACCGGAGTCGCAGCGCGAACCCAGCCATCCAGCTCATCGATTCGCACATCTCCTGTCACGCCACCGCCCTCGCCACTTCCGTGCATGCCAACATCGATGACGACAGCGCCTTGTTTGAAGTCTTCTCGGCCCAGCAAATGTTTTTTCCCCGCCGCGACAACGACAAGATCCGCCTGACGAGTATAGCTCGTCAGATCTTTTGTTTTCGAATGGCACAAAGTCACCGTCGCATCAGCCACCGTCAGCAGATGAGCCATCGGCTTTCCGACAATATTCGATCGTCCAACGACGACCGCCTTCATTCCTGCGGGATTGATATTGTAGTGCTGAAGAATCGACATCACTCCGCTTGGCGTGCAGGGGGCAACGAATGGTTTTCCACCCCAGAGATATCCCAGCGATTGGAAAGTAAATCCGTCGGCATCTTTTTCAGGCGAAAGAATTTCGAGGATTGGCTCTTCTTTGAGGCCCTTTGGCAGTGGCAGTTGCACTAAGATGCCATCGATGCCGTCTGTGTCGTTCAGCTTTCGGATCGTGTCTTCCAAAGCTTGCTGGCTCAGTGTCTCCGGCAGCTCCAGCTTGGTGGACTGCATGCCGATGCTTTCGCAGGCTTTGACCTTGTTGCGGACGTAGACTTGGCTTGCGACATTGTTTCCGACCAGAACCACCACCAGATGCGGGGCCCGTCCGGTTTTCTGGCGAAAGCGTTCAATCCGAGGCTTCAAAGCCTCTCTTCGAGTCTGAGAAACCAGTTTTCCATCGAGAATGATCATGGGGTCATGCTCGCAAAAAAGCTTGTTAAGTTCAAATGATACGCTCCCCTTTGCTTGACCCGCTGGTTCGCATGGATTAAGTTCCGGCAGAGTAAGGACTTTAAAACCTGAAGGGGGCAACATGTCAGAAAAAGTGAAACTCTCCAAAGACGGCAGCTCGATCGACTTCGTTCAATCGGACAACATCCCCACGTCGCTGAAAAAGTTCCGCCAAAGCCCTGAAATTGAAGGCTTTTACCGATTTATCTTCGAAAACGACCTGCAAAAAGAAGCTTACGAAATCTTGGACCGCATCATCATCGAGCGCAAAGCCAAGAAAGCGGCTGAAAAAGCAGCCAACAAGGCCAAAGAAAAAGAAGCAGCCAAAGCCGCTAAAGCAGCTGCTCAAGCCGAGGCCAAAGCTGCCGAATTGGCCGCAAAAGCCAAGGCTGCAGCCAAAGCCGCTGCGAAAGCTCCGGCAAAAGCAGCAGCTCCGGCTGCTAAAAAAGCTGCGGCTCCAGCCCCTGCCAAGAAAGCAGCTCCAGCAGCAAAGCCTGCTGCTAAAGGCAAAGCTGCCGCTGCTCCAGCGAAAAAAGCCAAAAAGAAGTAATCTCATCGGACGCATCCGGTCCTCGGATGCATTCCAAGCTTAAAATTAGACTCAGACCTCCAAGCCCCTTGCAGAAAGGGCCGCCCAGGAGGTCTTATGAAAAAACGAATTTCCCGTCCCCTGAACAATCAACGCGGTCAAACCCTGATCGAGTATCTGATCATCATTGCCCTGGTCGGCGTCGGCTCGATTGCTTTGGTCCGCACAGTCGCACACCAAGTGAACTATCAATTTTCAAATGTGGTGAAGGGTTTGGATGGAACTGTTACTGGCACTGGTCAAGCCGCCCGCATTTCACGTGACCAGATCAGCAAACAAGATCTCAGTAACTTTGCGAAAAACACTGAAGCACCATCAAACCAATAAGATGAGACTTCGTTCAAGCTGCGGACAGACTGTCGTTGAAACCGTCGTCACCATGGCGGCGGTCTTTGCCTTGTTCATCGTATTGATGACGATCCTCTACTTTCTGTCTTTGCATGCCTATCTTCAGTACTCGTCGCACGAATTTCTTCTCTGCAAAGAGTTTCAAGAAGCCGGCAACTGCGAATCGAAATTCAAGAATGAGCTTCGGCCCTTTCTGAAATTCGGCAAAGCCGGCTCGGTTCAGTCGCAAAGGTCCTCAAACAGCCACTCGATGAGTTTGCAAATGAGTTTTAAAGTTTTGGGCTTTCAGGAGTTCAAATGGAATTACAAAGATCAAATCGATTTGCCTCTGCAAAAATACTCGAAAAGCAAAATGGATTTGCTTCGATCGTATTTTTAACAATCCTGCCAGCCCTCCTGGCGGGATTGCTTTTTCTTCTCTTCTCACAGTACTTCCTGAAAAACTGGATGCAATCGCTTTACATCTGCCGGACCGAATTGCTTGAGACACAGAAAGCAGCTGGCAAAGAAATCCGAAACCTGATGGCATTGAATATTCAGGCAGCTACCTTGCGAATTCAGCTTGCACAAGCAAAAGCCGAACTGGCAGCTGCAACTCTGGTCGTCGACGAAATCGGTATCGCCCGAGCCATGGCCAAAATCGCCAACATCGAAAAAAAACAGTTCCGCCTAGACCGGCAGCAAAGAAGAATTATAGCTCAGGCTGAAAGCCGAATGAACCAAGGCCTTCAGAAGGTCGCACGCGAGTTACGAAGTCAAAATACCTGGAATCAACAGCACATTCCCTCTTCAATCAGTTTCCGAATTCACTCGATCCGGCCCATTCCGAAGAAATTGGCTGTGAAGCCGGACAAGTCGGAAATCGCTCCCGTTTACGAACTTGAGAACGATTTTAGTGCAGCTCAGGCTCTGAACGTTTCTTGGAAATCAGAGTTTCAGACAACGTCGAAGGGGATGTCGCAGTGGATTTCGAATCATCACGTCAAAAGCCAAAGTTGCTCGGCCAGCCTCAAGGAAAGTGGGCTGTTCGGATATCAGGAGATTCTGAAAGAGGACAAGCCGTCCTGGAATCTTTGATCGTCTTCGTCGCTTTGTTTTTGGCATTTGGGATCCTTCAAAAACGAATGCAGGGTTACGACAAGCAAATTGAAAAATATCATTTCAAGAGAGATCGTTATGAAAGCCATCGATAAAGAAAAAATCAGAAAGTGGATTCAAGACCCGCGCAACCGCACACTGACACTGGCGATGGCCGTGATGTTGATCATTGTTCTTTGTGTGAACATGTTCAGTTCGAATCAACCGGCGCAAGAAACAGCTGTGGCCAGCGCCGATACCTATATTCCCGACGGATTTGTGTTGGTTCCGATCGAGCTGCAAAATGCAGAGTCTCTGGGGTCGTTGATTGGTGCCTATGCCGTCGTGGATCTTTTCCGCGGTCCCAAATCTCAGCGAGTGGGACGTCGGCTTCGTCTGTTGCGGGCCCCGCTGAATCCCGAGCAATTTGCCGTATTGGTTCCAGAAGGAGAAGTCTCGACTTTGATGTCAATTCCTGGTCCCTACTGGGCGGTGATTCAAAATCCTCAGCAGAGGAAAGCAACTGAGATCGCCAACCAGCATAAAAAATCTCGTATCGAATACTTTGAGGGGAACTAGTATGAAAAGTCTGATTTCATTCTTGCTTGCAGTTTCAATATCGCTTTCGTCTTTTGCCCAAACCGCGGTTCAACGAACGACTGATAGCTCGGTCGAAGACTATCGAAAGTATTTGGACAAAACAGGCAGCACTAGTTTTTCTCAAGCTTACATTCAGCTTTCCAGTGTGATGGTCTTAGAAACTCCATTGCTGGAAAAATGCCTAGAAGAAATGTATTTGGGTGCCCCTTCCCAAAGCACTTGCTTGTCGGCGGTGAAAGCTCTAGGTGCGAATCCTTTGAATCCATCCCGCCGGGAAATTTTATTTTCTTTTCTGTCGAAGATGATCAAGGTGAAATCTTCAAACCGATCATTTTATCAAAGCCTGCGAGATGGCTTGCTGCGGACTCATCCTGATTTAGCTCGAACATTTCATGTTGAGATTCCTGACGCCGACTCCAAAGCTGCTGATGTGAAAACTTTGGAAATGAAAGCCTGGAAAAATGCTTTGTCCAAAAAATTTCCGATCGACGAAGTCTCGCTGCTGATCAATGGAAAGAAGGTCTCAAAGCTTTCCGAGTGGACCGCCCCCGATGGCATCTACCAATGGGCTTTGGTCAGCAATACCCATGAACCCTTTATCCGCTTTGCCACATTCTCACAATTCGCAGCCGAGTCGTTGAAGGATCTAGAGCCTTTAGCAAAAGGTGGCTGCCCTGATTTAGAGAAACTCGAGCCGCAGAAGTATGGTCTGCTGCAAATGGAAGTATTTGCCGCCACCAAGTGTGTTGCACAGTTTGGCGCTAGCACACAGGTCGGCGAGAAGGCGGAACACTTGGGAAATTCGTCTGAAATGGTAACTATGGAAAAATCAAGCTCACGTCACTGGGTGTGGATGACATTGGCGATTGTCGGTGCCGGTCTTGCAGTTGGATTAAAGGGAAAACGCGTTCAGCTTGTGGGGCCTGGCTCAAATTAATCTGCGACCGTCGAAGACAAACTCTTTTAGCTCTCCGTTTTCAAATACCGAATAGCACTGCCCACCCCACTGTGAATCCCGGTGGGTGTGATTGGCCAAGAGCTCGCCTTTGAGAGCTGGAATTCCTTCCTTCACACTTTCGGTCAAAGCCTTCCAATTGTTGGCGACGGAGGCTTCCTCGATCGGAGAATCACTTCCCCACTGCATGATGATGCCGTTGTTCTGCAAAGCTTGCCATGGAAATGCATAGGCATACAAAGATCCCAACTGCTCTTTTAGCCAACGACGATCGGTCAGCCAATGGCATGGTTGGACGTGGCAGATGGTTTCAAATTCTTTCATCAGCTGAATGGTCTCGGGACGCACGACTTCGGCATGCTCGATATTGACCACGCCGGAAATATTTTTTTCGTGCTTCACTTTCACCGCTGTTTGCAAAATCAAATGCGCCGCTTGATCACCGATTGTGTGGACACAGACTTCGAAACCCTCTTTCCAGGTTCTTTCGAAGACTTGCTCGACTTCTTTCAGGTCCCAAAGTGTCAGACCCTTGTTCGAAGTTCCAGGATAAAACTGACTGAGGAAAGCGCCTTGAGATCCCAGACTGCCATCGAAATAGAATTTGATTCCACGGGCTTTAAGATGTGGAGTTTCGGTTTGCCGAGCCAGCTTTGCCTCTTTGAGAGCGCGTTCGAAATCCACCAGATTTTCACAGGTGAAATTTTCGTCGATGTACAAGGTCAGCTCGGCCTGAAGATCCAACTCGCGCAGAAGATTCCATTGCTCGATAAAGCCCGACATATCCCGAATGTGAGAATAACCACGTGAATTGAAATACCGAACCGCCTCTTTGAGAAAATCCAGATTCTGTTCCCGGGTGTAATGTGGAATCAGCATTTCGACTTCGATTTTAGCGAGCTCGGCAAAAACTCCGGTCGGATAGCCGTTGTGATCGCGTTGGATGACTCCACCAGCTGGTGTTGGTCTTTCGGCTTCAGTCTTATTCAGAAAACCTGCGATCTCCAGCGCCTTGGAATTCAGCCAAGTTGCGTGGCCATCCGCTCGGGAGAATGCGACAGGAAAATCGGGAAAGACCTGATCCAGAATTTCTTTCGTTGGCCACTGGTGACCTGGCCACTTGGTTTGATCCCAACCAAATCCAACCAGCCATTGTCCGCGGAAATGATGTTTTTCAATTTTGAGATTTCGAATGTCTTCTGGTTTCTGTAAATCAAATAGACGAAGACCTTTTTGCATCAGGCCTGTGCCCAGCAAATGAAGGTGACTGTCATAGCAACGTGGAATCTTCCAGATCATAAAAAAACCCTAGGCTTTTTTAACCTAGGGTTTTCATTTTGTCTCTGTTTATTAGACTAGCGAGAGCTTGGACCTGTTGTTGTCGTCGCAGATCCGCCTGGAAGCTGTCCTGGCAACAAGGCTCCTCCTGGCATTCCTGGATTAAATCCACCAGGTGTACCAAAAGTTCCGCCAACACCAAAACTTCCGCCGTAGCCAAAGTTAAAGTAGCCACCAGATTGGAT
>CBIHPB010000116.1:0-10464 GCA_966211485.1 uncultured Bdellovibrio sp. | reverse complement strand
ATCTTCTGACCCAAGTCTCCGTTGGCGATGGCGGTCGCGACCTTTGATACGTCACGAAGCTGAACGGTTAGGTTGGATGCCATCGCGTTCACGTTGTCGGTCAAATCTTTCCAAGTTCCAGAAACCCCTTTAACGTCCGCTTGTCCACCCAGACGACCTTCCGTACCAACTTCTTTTGATACGCGGGTGACCTCGGCAGCGAATGAACGAAGTGTTTCCACCATTGTATTGATGGTGTCTTTGAGCTCAAGGATCTCACCTTTCGCATCAACTGTAATTTTTTGTGACAAGTCACCATTCGCAACCGCGGTGGTGACCTTTGCGATATTACGAACCTGTGCTGTGAGGTTATTTGCAAGACCATTCACGTTGTCGGTCAGGTCGCGCCATGTTCCGCTGACCCCTTTGACGTCCGCTTGTCCGCCAAGACGACCTTCGGTACCAACTTCTTTTGCAACACGAGTCACTTCTGCAGCGAATGATCGCAGTGTATCCACCATCGTGTTGATGGTATTTTTCAGTTCCATGATCTCACCGCGGGCATCGACCGTGATCTTTTGTGACAAGTCACCATTTGCAACCGCGGTCGTTACTTTTGCGATATTACGAACCTGAGCAGTCAAGTTGTTCGCAAGACCATTCACGTTATCTGTTAAGTCTTTCCAGGTACCGCTGACACCTTTGACGTCGGCTTGTCCGCCAAGTCGTCCTTCGGTACCAACCTCTTTCGCAACCCGCGTAACCTCGGCGGCGAATGATGACAGCTGATCCACCATGACGTTGATGGTGTTCTTCAATTCGTAAACCTCGCCCTTGGCATCGACCGTGATCTTTTGCGACAAGTCCCCTTGCGCAACTGCGGTGGTCACCTTTGCGATGTTACGCACCTGCGAGGTCAAGTTACCGGCAAGCTGATTTACGTTATCGGTCAAATCTTTCCAAACCCCAGAGGCCCCTTTCACGTCGGCCTGTCCACCCAGTTTTCCTTCGGTACCAACCTCCTTCGCCACACGAGTCACCTCACTAGCAAAAGAATTCAACTGATCCGTCATCAAGTTCACCGTCGTACCGATTCGGTAGAACTCCCCTTTGACCGGACGACCGTCGATTTCCAAGGACATCTTTTGCGACAAGTCTCCTTTGGCGACTGAGGTGATAACCCGCGCCAATTCATTCGTCGGCTGAACCAAGTCTCCGATGATCGAGTTGAAGGATTCAACCGTTGTCGCGTAAGAGCCCTTCACGATCCCCGGGATCGCACGCTCATTCATACGTCCTTCTTGACCGACCATCTTCGCGACGCGAATAAATTCTTCGGCAATATTGCGATTGATTTCGACGATGTCATTTAAGACCTCGCCGACTTCAGAGATCAGGCCGTCTGTAGCGGCCGAGAAATGAACATCAAAGTCTCCCTGACGGACGGCCTTCACCATTTGCAGAAGTGCGCGCAATTGCTCACGTTCGTTCGCTGACTTCGAATGACCGACGACACCTTCGTATCGGTGAATGGAAGAGTCTGTATTCTTTTGCCTGCTGATCTTTTTTTCTTTCTGATCCGGAGCATGAGCGGCCGAAGCGGCTTTGTGTTTTACTTTCGGCGGAGCCTTTGCCGACTTGCTTTGATGCAAAGGCGTATTGGTTTCTGACATTCATGACCCCCATTTTGTCATGTCATTGATTTGACCAAGACAGGGGTCTCTTTAAAAAGCGTCCCTGCTTTTTTCGCCCAAGAATTTCAACCTTTGTGCTTCGATGCCTTGTTGCATCGACAGCCGTTTCTTATTATTAAAATTTTCCTTAGACGTGGCTTAGGAGCCACTCTCAGCAAATTTTAGTCCGAACAAAAAATTGAGTTGAAATAAACCAAATTTGAACTCGCGACATTTTGGGGAATTATGCCCGGGGTTTGGCGCAGATCTCAGAAACAGATTTGCCCCAAAACAGCAGTTAACGCTCAGTCTCTAAACTGCGTCTTTGTCATTTCTTGTCCGCATGGATGGCAGAAGTTTCATTTTGACCAGAAGGTTCCAGAATGGCCGAGACAGAAATATTGAGGCGGCTAAAAGAATGCCGAAGCTGACGTTGCCGACAACAAGCCGAATCAAAAGTCCCTGTTCGTTTTCCAGATTAAAGTTAGTCCACAAGTAGACGAAGGCCTTCGCGACGAAATAAATCGTCCAAATCATCGTCAAAATTCCAAAAAAATAAGTTTTATCTGCCGACTGTTCCATCGATGTACGCTGTTGTTGTTCGGCGAACTGCTGAATCAAGGGCTTGGACTGAAACAAAGTGATGCTGAAAAAGAAGGCTGTGAAGAGGTTCGAAACCGTGGCCTCGATCTTGTAAAAAAAGGCACTGTCCATCGAAAGATCTAAAATTCCAAAAATTAATGTCATCGCCACAGAAAAGCGAAAGAACAAAGTCGCCTTCTGCCCGGTTCGCCACAGCTGCAACCATTCGACAAACGCGTAACCCATCGACACTGCGATTGCGGTTTTCAATCCCCATATATGATTGGCAAAATAAAAGACGATCAGTGGACCGAAATTTTTTAGAATGAATGTCAAGATGCTTAGAAAGCGATTCATCTTTGAAACCTTTCGCAGAGCGGCTCCTTGCTGGGAGGTTTGTACAGTCAAAACCCGTCCCATCTCCCATTGTCTCAATCGCAGAGCCAACCTTCTATCAAAATCTTCGACATCGCCAATCTTGGGTCTTGATTTGCCATGCAAGGAAGGCCACGATGAAGGTCTAAATAAACGGGGGTTCTATGAAGCCGTTCCTTTCCATTTTGACGCTGATTTCATTCGTGTACCCAAGTGCTTTTGCCACCTACAAGTCTGAAAAACAGCAGATTTACAAATACTGCGACACGATTTACAGCACGAAAATGGAACACAAAAAAGGCAACCCCTACCCTTCACTGAAGCCGGCTGCTGCTCAAGAAATCCAAAGTGATCCGCAGAAAACGAACTACTTCACCATTTGTGCCTTTGTTTCTGGATTCAAATCTGGGTTCGATAAAAACTATCGCAAAAATTTTGAAGCCAAGAAAAGAAGTAAGATCACTGAAGCCGAGCTGAATCAAATTCAAGAACAATTTGCCGAGATGATTTTTGCCGATCCTCATTCGGTTAAGCAAAAGTTGATCACGGGTACCTATCAGGACGCGATGAAATATTCTGACCAGAAAATGGCTATTCTTCTCAATAATTTCGGAAAAAAATAAGCGACGGTCGATTTTTTCTTAAAGGGCCACCAATCCGTATTGCATTTCGTGCCAACGGCATTGCTGGTCCCAGACAATAAACTTGAATGCGTGCAGAGGCTTTTCGAATTCGACGGAAATTGTCTTTGGCATTCCAGAATCCGCTCGCTCTTGCACTGTTACCATCGCACCAGACGTCTGAAATATGTTCTGCTTGAAAAATTCTTTTTCAAAAAGATAAGGCTGGTAATATTGGACCAGTCCCTTTGGATCTTGGGACCGAATCTGCAGAGTTTGTGGTCCCGCCGCAGAAATTTCTAGATTTTCAAAACGAATATCCGTCAAAGGCTGACCTTCGATCCGAGCTTTAATCGGATTTGAAATATTCCAATGATAAGAAACCGGCAGATCGTTGAGCGAGTACAGTTTCTCGCTCTCATTTTTTTTCAGCTGCGCACTTTCATAGTCCTTGAGATTCCGAATGCACACGGCTGTCTCGTTGAAAAACGGATCTTGATCCGTAAACTGAACCGACATTCGATATCCGAAAAGAACCACACCCAGGAAGCAAGCAAAGGCCGTCCAACGCCACCGGACTTTCCATTTCCGGGCCATAGCAAGGAAGGATAAAATAAAAAAGTTATAGGTCAGACTCAGAATCGAAAGCGATCTCGAACTTACGATTGTTGTTACCAACAGCACCGGATGCAGAAACGTACAAAGCATCAGAACCGAAAATGGCTTGCTCAACACCGTATCCCGCCTATTTTTTCGATAAATGAAAACTCCCAAGGCAGCCATTCCTAGGAAAATCAGCCAATACAAAAGCGCTGGCTGAAGCGGATCAAAGTAAGTCGTGCGATCGAAGGTCATTTTTTTGATGAAATAGTCCGGATAAAACAAAAAGAACCTCTGGATGTATCCGGAAAAAGATGAAATCGGATCCAGGTAAGCGCCACTTTTCGCGCCATGACCGTGATAAAAATATCCCGCCATATAGGTCAGCATTCCCAAAAGTAAAATTCCAAATGAAATCAGTTTTTGCCGGGCCTGCGGCATCAGCCAAGTCAGAGGTGCTATCAAAAACAAAATTGAAAATCCAATTTCAACTGCAAACGCCGATACAACCCAAAGAAGCGTGCCGGCTGCAATCCAACGATAAGGTCGAATCGCCTGAAGCGCTTTCACAAAACAGTGCAGTGAAAGAAGCCCAAAGAAAAGACTGACCAGGTAACAGCCCGCTTGCGGCCAGCTGACAATTTCATAGTAATGAAAGTCAGCGACCATCAACAAAGCGCCGGCAAAGCGAAGCCACTCCGGTAAACCCAACCGGCCCAAAAGAGACCAATACAATAACACGACCAAGATAAACATCACGATGCTGGCCACATAGTGCTGACGAATATTGGACACGCCTAACTTGTATAATCCCCAGAAATACAGATTCGTAGCTGGCCGAAAAAATTCAATTCGGTAAGAATCCACCGCATACCAAGGATGGTAGTACTGATTAAATCGCCTTGGATAGACCTCATAGAAATCAAACGTGATTGGAATTTCTTTTCCATCGCTGGCGATGGCCGCATAGTCAATTTTTGAATTGTCGAGACGAGGCCCCAGATCCGGATAATGCCAGGTCGCCATTAAAATCAAAATTAGAATGACGAAAGCTTGGATCAACCGAAACATGCGCTCTTCAATCTTCAGTCGTGACGGGTATGGCGGAAAAAGCGGCGGCTTTGTGAACAAGTGTCGAAGGTCCATAGGGCCGGCCCAGACGGACCGTATCAAGTCCCCGGCGTAAAAAGTAATGAACTTCCAAAAATCTTTTCATCAGTGCCGAAACAAAAAGGATCAGCCAAAAGCCAAACATCCAGATCCAGCCAGGCCAATGAGACACCAACACAAAACCACAGGCGATCCGAAGCGAAAGAAAAAAAGCCAAGCATCCGACATCCACCCACTTGATATGCTTCAGTTTCAGCGAATAGAAAACATTCAGGAAAAGATAGGCCAAAAAACAAACCAAAAGCTCATCAGAAAAAACAGGTATCAACAACAGAGAAAAAATCAGCAGTAAAACCCCAACGGCTACGGCGACCTCAACATAAGAAAATTTCTGACGGACTTGGATGCGATCCTGTTTCTGCGGATGAAGGCGGTCTCTTTCCACATCGATTGCATCGTTGAAAATATAAATGGATGAGGCCACCGCCGAGAAACATGCAAACAGCAAAAGAAACCGAGGCCAAGACGAAATGACCAACTGCTCGTCCGCCAAAACAGGTAAAAAAACGAGAAGGTTTTTGACCCAGGCTCGCTTCCGAATTCCGCGACTGAGAAGAAGCCAAATGTGGAGCAACATTTAAAAAGGTTGGCAGAGCTACACTCAATGTCAAATTATGTCGCAACGCTAGATCATGCGATCTCTCTCGGAGTTTCATTTGGAATGGCTCTTATCTTGATCCAAACTGAATGCATGCGTCCCCTTGTTTCAGTCATTGTCCCTTCCTACAATCACGAGGTTTTTGTCGAACAAGCACTGCAATCGGTGTTGGCGCAAACCTATGAAAATATCGAACTGATTGTGATTGACGATGGCTCAAGTGACCGCTCGGTTCAGCGCATTCAATCTGTTCTCGATTCAGCAAATGACGCGTGGAAGTCTCGCATCAAATTTCTGCATCGGAACAGTCCCAAAGGAAATCAAGGCGCGGCGGCCACCATCAATGAAGGCCTTGAAATCTCCTCGGGGAATTACCTGACGCTTTTAAACTCGGACGACTTTTATCAGACCAGTCGAATCGAAAAACTTGTTCAACGGCTTCTACCAGCTGGTGAAACTCCGGCTCTGGCTTTTAGCGCCGTTCATCAGATCGGTCGCAAGGGCGAAAGTCTAATAGACACCGATCCCAACCGCGCTTGGTACCTGAAATGCCGTCAGTCCGTCGAAAAATTGGGAAGTGTCAGCTTGGGCGTCTGCAAACACAATATTGCCATGACCAGCGGCAATTTGTTTTTCAATCGCTCTTTGCTTGAGAAAATCGGAGGCTTTGGTCCCTACCAGATGGTACATGACTATGATTTTCTTCTGCGCAGTCTTTTCTTTGCGGATCCAATGTATCTAGACGAGGAACTTCTGACCTACCGGCACCATGCTCGGAATACCTATGAAAAATCGAAGGCTTTAATGGCCAAAGAAATCTGGCTTGTCGCTCATCATTTTTTTCAGAAAATTCAGTTCGAAAGCGAGCCTGAAAATAATTTGGCCCCTTGGCACAGCCGCCAGCGTCCCGCCTTCAGCCAGTTCCTCAAGAACGAGCAGTCGGTGCTGACCTCCATCCTTGGACATGTTCCCGCTATTCTGTAATTTCGAGAGACCGCTCGATCGGACGAGATTCCGGAATGGCTTTGAGAATAACTTCGGCGGAAGGTGAAGATTCTTTTCGGATCAAATAAGGCGGACGTTTGCGGCTTTCGTCCAACAGCGCCACCAAGTACCGGGCCATCAAAGCCAGGCACATAAAGACCAACGAAAACAGAAAGAAAACCAAAGTGGTTCCCGCCAACAAAGTTGAAATTTCATTTTCAGTCGCAGACGAGATCCAAGCGATTCGAGCCGCACCTAAAACAGAAATTCCAAAACTGATGACTGCAAACAAACTGGCCAAGCGAACCGGCAGATCCGTTCCAGAAATAAATCCGACCCAAGCCAATGAAACCGAACCCAAAAAGCGAAATTTAGATGTTCCACTGATCCGACCCGAGCGGTGATAAGGAATTCCCGTTTGACGAAATCCAACCCAAGCACGAAGAATCCGCAGCATCCGAGTCCGGTCTTGAAACCCTCGCAATGCTTCGAGCGCCGGTCCCGAGATGAGTGAATACTCGCCCGCATCCAGTGGAATTTCCGTCTTTGACCATCGGGCCAAGAGGCGATAAAAAATCCGATAGCAAAGATTCATGAACCAATTCACCTGTCGCGACAGTCGCACCCCGTAGACGACATCGTAGCCCTCTCGCCATTTTTCCAAAAACTGCGGAATGACGGACGGCGGATCTTCCCCGTCCCCATCCATGACAATCACCGGATCGCCCGAGGCATGATCCAAACCGGCCCAAAGCGCATTTTGATGTCCGAAATTTCGGCTGAGTGTGAGAATTCGCAAATGTTGATCTTGTTTCATGCGCTGTTGTAGCACGGCGTTTTGAGACAAGGACGAGCCGTCATCGACGATCAAAATCTCGTAATTCGTAATCCGAGCCGAAGCCAGCACCTCATGAATCTCCAGGCGCAGCTGGTCCACACTTTGAAGTTCATTATAGATGGGAATAACAATACTTAGCTTCATTCGGCTTACTTTTGCTCGTTAGGAATACGAAACACCTTCTCGGTCCCATTGTCCATTACTACGGGAAACCTTTCCTGAAAGAATTCGGTATTCATCACCAGTGGCTTAAAATACTGGTCTATAAACTTCATGACATTTTTCTCGGACTCGTTTTCATAAAAATTTCCCGAATCAGTTATAACATAGCGAATGGAATACTTTCCCAGAAGCTCTATGGCCTTTGGACCGCCCGCATAAATTTCGGCCACATCCGAATCCAACTGTGGAACATCAAGCCCATGCATGGATATAAAATACCTCATACCCAGCACCAACGGCCGCCCCGTCCATTGAAGGGCCCAATGATGGTGCTTGAGAGGTGCCAACACCAAGTCTTGTGGATTTGATAATGCGACGAATTTTTCGGCCCGCTGACGATCTTCCTGAGTGCTCAGCAAATAATAAGGCCCCTGCGCAAAGAGCACCCGCGCAAAAGAAATGGTTCCTGTGATTGTCAGTGACAGGCCGATCACCACGGCCATAGCCGGTTTAAAGATTGGTCTCTGGCGCAGAAGATCACCAAGGCAGTCGGCAACCGGCACGCAGAACAGCAAATACATCACAACCATCAGTTTGATATTGTCATAAGGGCCGGTTTGAAATCGGACGAAATTATAGAGAAAAAATAACACCAGGCCGGCCATCCAAAGTGGATTGGATAAATATTTTTTTTTGAAAACAGAAATCAAAACGACCGGCAAAAAAAGTCCCGTGTACTTGAACCAAAATTCCAAAACGCCAATTTGGAAAAACTGTTCCACCATCCAGGGACTCCAGTGAAACACGCCTCCTGGCAATTGTTCGAAGGTCTGCCACCACAGAATCGGCAGTCCAAGAGCTGTCGAAATAAGCCCATAGATGATCCAGAACCGGGCCTTCCGCCACTGAATGATCGAATACAAAGCATAGACTGCTGCAATCACGAACAGACAAATCAAACTGTGAATATGAACCAACACCAACAAAGGTGGCGTTATCCACAGACGGATCGTCTGAGATCGAGAGACGGACTGACCACTCCAGATCCGGTGAAAAATGATAAGGCTGTCACAGATCATTGCCAATCCCACCATAAAGGCCGGCGAGTTGATGAAACATCCCAAGACAAACTGTGGCACCGGTCCTGGCTCGATCGCCGCAAAACTGAGGAAGAAAAGACTGCCGACAACTCCCGCCTTCAATCCATCCTTCAAGATGACTGAAGCCCAAGAATAAATCATGAAGGTCAAAAAAATCGCGCTGAAAAATCCCGTCACGCGAATGGCAAGAATTGTATCCAGACCCGATCGCATCAGGAACGAGCCGATCAGATCCAGAAGTGGTGGATAGTTGTTATGCCCTGAAACTGCTAACGGATGATGTTGAAACCACTGGGACCAGGGCTGATTGGAAAACCAGGACATAAATGAAAAATGCATCGGCCAATCCAGCCAAACTCCGATGGATTGAACCAAGTACTGCCCATTCTCAAGCTTGACCATTTGCCATTCCAGCAAAAGGAAGATCAGTCCCCACACTAGCAAGAACGGCATTTTCTTACATTTCATTGAACTTCCGAGGGAACAGAAATCCCGAAATCACATCTGGCACTGTGCGCGGATCATAAAGGCGATTGATCGGTGGAGCACAGATCCAATCGCATGAGCACTTTTTTTGAATGATTTCTTTTTGATGGAACTGGTCGACATTCTGGCTTTTCTTCAGCCGATAGAAGTCATAATCGAAATTTCTGATGTCTCCCAAGTGCTGATTTTCCAGAACTTCACAGGGGGAAACTTTTCCGTCATCCCACAGAGTGACAAATTTTTGAGTCGCAAAACAGGATCTGCGATAGGACTCATCGACTTTAATTTTCTCGAGATCACGATAAACAAGTCTCTGCAGGACGCGAACTGCCCGTGACCAAAGGTGCCGAGGGCGATTTTCAAATTCCCAGGCCTCTGTTTCCTGCAAAAACTTGAGGTATCCTTTGACCAAGAATTTATTCTGAGAATTCACCAATTCGTTCGGCTGGCGTACCAGATAGAAAATCTGTTGGTCATACTGAAAGTTCTGACGGCAGTATTCGGCGATTTCCCTGATCTGTGCCAGATTCACCTGATCATAGACAGTTGCAATCTGAATCCGCAGTGATGGAAACAAGCTTTGCATTGAAGCCAACTCTTTCAAAGTGCGGGTTAGCTTTTCAAATCCGCCATGAATTTTTCGGGATCGATTGTGATCTTCAAACAAGGCATCCAGGCTGACCTGCACAGTTAACATCAGGCCCGGACAGTTTTGCAGGATCTTGATCACCGCTTGGATCACCCGGCTTGTCAGCGCCGCATTTGTCGGAATTGTGACCCATTGGGTTTTGGCACGTGAATGAAAGGCTTCGATAATTTCAGGAAGGTCATCCCGCAAGAACGGCTCGCCACCTGAAAGTGTCAGATATGGAAGTCTTCCCAAGCCGGTCGCAATCTGACGGATCTCATCCAAACTGAGTTCGGAAGGTTTGCGCTGTTGCCAGTTGTTGACGTTTTCAAGATTGAAACAGAAACCACAACGGGCATTGCACCGAGATGTCACAAAGAAGAACATTTTTGAAATTCGCCCCGGCCACCAGAAATGTAAAACCGAAACACCGATATTCCAATATCTCTGAATCTTGGTCTTGGCTGTATACACCAATCCCTTCAGAACGCCTGCTCCCCAAAGAAAAGTTCGGATCACCAGCAGAAAACGATATCCGAGAAAAAGTCCAGTTTCAGACCGATACCGCCGAACAAAAGAGAAAAACCGCCGGGACAAAAGAAAGTGAAGAATCAAACTGCTGACTGAAAACAGAATCCAAAAGGCCGACGGAAGGCCCAGCATTCCAAC
>CBIHPB010000115.1:0-10539 GCA_966211485.1 uncultured Bdellovibrio sp. | reverse complement strand
GCACGACATTTCCTTGCATAGGCTTTGACTCCGATTTCGTTCGAGTGTCTTCAATTTGTTCGTTTCGAATGGTCACCAAAAAAGTCGATCCCTTTTTGAGTTGGCTTTCCTTCAAGATCACATCACCGCCCAGGGCCTGCGCCAAGCGCTTGGAAAGAACCAAACCCAAGCCCGATCCCTCGACTTGCTGGGTTCCCTCGTCGGTCTGATAGAAAGCTTGGAAAAGCCGCTCTTGCGACTCCTTCGGGATTCCCACACCGGTGTCTTGAATTTGGAAATGCAAAACTTGATTCTGCTCCCAGTAAGCAACTTTCACTTCGCCGTTTTGTGTGAACTTCAAAGCATTGTTGATCAGATTCACCAAAATCTGGCGCAGACGGATGCGATCGGTGAAAACGCGGTCCCGAATCTCCCCTTGGCGGACAAACAGAAGACGATCGCTTTCCTTTTCCGCTTTCACTCGCATCATGCTTTCGATGTCTTTCAGGAAATCACTCAAGGAGAAAGTCGATTTTTCGATCTCAAAATGTCCAGTTTCAACTTTGGAAATATCCAAAATATCATTCAGGATTCGAGTCAAATTCTGTCCGGTCTTTTCAATCGTCTCGATGTACTTGAGCTGGTCCTGCCGACTGAGATTGGGCTCTTTCAAAATTTCCGCCAAACCCAGGATCACACCCAAAGGCGTTCGGATTTCGTGGCTCATGCTGGCCAGGAACAAGGTCTTCACTTGGTTGGCATTTTCGGCACGCACCCGGCGGCCGGTGTTGCGCTTGAGATCTAAAATCATTTCGTTGATCGCCTCGGCCAGCTGTCCGAGCTCATCACGCGATCGCACCGGCGCCGAAGTAGCAAAATTTCCGCGTCCCACTTCCTCGGCCGTATCGCTGAGCTCTTTCAGGCTGCGGCTGAGATTGCGGCTGAAAGTGATCGTCAACGCAAGACCGGTTGTCTCGACCGTCAGAACAGCCACAACCAACAGAATCATCAGCATGTGCTCCATCCAACGCGAACCTTCTCCCAGCACGGAAGAAAATTCGGCCTCCAGAACAGTCAGCTCGTCATTGGTGCGATCGATTTTGTGAAATGTCTGCTGAATTCGGTCTTGATCCGTCACACCCGACGCGATCAATTGATTCAATTCATGCGCTGAAGCGACCAACGAATCAAACTTCACATCCGCTTCCCGCCAAATGGTCAATGCCCGCGCCACATATCGATTCGAATGAAAATTTTTAATCAACGTCACCAAGCCCGGGATATCATCCGGATGAATCTGGCCTTGAATAAAACCAGCCCGAATTTCATCCATGTTGGACTTTGGTTTTTCCATTTCGACTCGCGCCCGGCGATCGCCCATCGGAATTTGAATGGCCTGATTGAACTCGACATAATACCGCGATTCGCCGGTCGCGGCGTAGCGGTGTAGACTGTAGATCGCGTTCTTTTGAGCTTTCGACCAAAGACCTTCACCGCCAACGAACGAGCGAACACTGGACAAGATATTCATGGCAAATAAAAGCGTGAACAATTCCGTTGCAATCAGCAACGCCATCACGCCAACCACGACATACAATTTTTTGGAAACGGAAAGGTCCTTCCAAAGACGCAACATATCCCCTCGAAAGTGAAAGATTTCACTCGTTTGCAGGGAAGATTCAACAAAAAATCATGTCACCTTCCGAGCTATGGCCGCCTTGCATTAGGCTTTCAGAGGTGTTCCTGGTCAAAATGACAAGGCCGCAGTCTAAAATACATTTTATTTTCATTTCAGCCTCTGTGTGAAGATTTCATAAGATACTCTCAAGGAGGCCCAATGAACGAGAGTGTTGAAAAATTAGCGAAACTGATCCGGGGTTTCAAATTCGCCATGCTCACAACTGTGGACCTGGATGGCAGTCTGTACAGCCGGCCCATGGCCTGTCAGCAGCAAGAATTCACCGGTGAGCTTTGGTTTTTCACCAGCCGTTCTTCGGGAAAAATTCGCTCGATTGAATCCGATCAGCACGTCAACGTCTCCTACGCCTCTCCCTCGGACCAAGTTTTCATTTCCGTTTCAGGCCGCGCTTCGATTATCACCGATCATCACAAGTTCGATGAATTCTGGAGTCCCCTGTATAAAGCTTGGTTCCCTCTGGGACTGGAGGATCCAGATTTGATTCTCTTGCGAGTCCACGTGGAAAGCGCCGAGTACTGGGATTCACCATCGAATATGATCGTGAAGCTGGTGGGTTTTGCAAAAGCCATCTTGACCGGACATCCGGTTTCAATGGGCGAGCATCGTAAAGTCAATCTGCCCCACTGAAATAACAGCGCGTCTTCCATGCTTCCAATTCACAACGACTTGGGTTACCCATAAGGTATGGACAAACATAAAATATTTCGTTGGGTTCTGATTGTCGTCTCGGGCGCTGCTTGTGCGCTGTTGTTTCTTCCGTTTATCAAAGAAATTCTTTTGGCTGCGTTTTTTGCTTTTGCCTTGGGCCCGCTAATGCAGCGTTTGATGACGAAAAAAATTTTTCATCGCCGTGGATGGGTGGCTATCACCTTGGTCGGCCTGATTCTCGCAATCATTTTGCCCATTGGACTTCTTCTCTACAATGTCTACGCATTGATCATGGATATGAACTCGGAAGGCTTTCAAAAGTCGGATCTTTATTCGGATCTGATTCAGACGAAGAATTTCGCTATTGATTGGGCCAATGACATTCTTTCGACTTTGAATCTGGCCGAGCGTGTGGATCTGCGCGCATTCACCAATCAGCTGTTTTCTGGAATTGGTTCGAAGGTGATGGCATTTTCGACCGGTATCGCCACTCAACTTCCGGATGTTGTCCTTTCGCTCTTTATTTTCTGTTGTGCTCTTTATCTTTTTTTAGCGGAAGGAAAACGCATTCGTCAGATGCTAGTGAAGAATCAGCTGATTCCACTCAAGGAACTTGATCCTTTGTCTCAAGCATTTCAACAAGCCTGTTACTCAACTTTGATTGGCTCGATCATTGTGGGGGCTGTTCAGGCCTTGAGTGTTGTTATTGGGGCTTGGGTTTTGGGCTCGAAACATCTGTTTTTGATATTCCTTGTGACATTTATTTTTTCTTTTATCCCAGTCCTGGGCGCGGCCCCCGTCGGATTTTTTCTGGCTTTGATCAGCGCGGTCAAAGGAGACTACGCGATTGCGGCCGGATTTGTCGTGGTCGGTATTTTTTCTGGAACGATTGACAACATCATCCGGCCTTGGCTGGTCCGTGGCAGCCAAGATATCAATTCGATCGTCATGTTGTTTGCAATCATCGGCGCCATTGTCATTCTGGGACTGCCAGGACTGTTCTTGGGTCCTATGTTCGTTTCGGCCGCTGTTCACATCTATTCGATGTATGTCTTCCCCGCCGCCCCCGCCGCTGAAGTGAAGGGACAGGATTTTTAGTAGCTCTCTTCAGGCGAAAGACCACTTGGTGGATTGTGCGGCCCTTCGGTTTCCTGAGGTGGCGGGATCGGTGTCACTTTCAAAGCACCTTCTCCGCCTTCCAACCCGAAATGGGGGGGGCCATAAAACCCACGCCCCTCGACGCAACCGCGCGATCAATGACCGGGACAACCCCACGACTTTACCACCGTGTTCCTGTCAACGACTCCACCCAAATGCGGACAAACCGCCGACAGCTGAGTGATTTCGCCATAGGGGTCTTTGTAAACCGCGACTTTGTGCATGCCCTTCTGCATAACTGTACCTTCACCAGGCTGCAGGCTTTCTTCATCGGGGCCGTCGGATGCTTTCATATAGTCCGAATACTGCCAGGCTGTATTGAGATTTTCGCGCAGGTATGTCATTCCAGCATTCACAGTTTTGCGAGAGGGATCATAAATTTCAACGTAAGGGTTCGAACGCCCCTGGATCAAATCCGTCAGCAACATTCCGGCAATCGTTCCATGAGTCAGCCCTTGTCCCGAATCGCCGGTTGCAATGTAGACGTTTTCTTCTCCGGGATTTTTTCCAATAAAGGCCACTCCGTCCATCGGTTCCCAAACTTGTCCCGACCATCGGTACTGAAAAGATAGCGACATCGGAAAATGCTGACGAGCCCAAGCTTCCAAGTTGGTAAAGTGATAGAACGGATCTTCATCCTGTCCAGTTCGGTGATCTTCACCACCGACCAGAATCAAATCGTAAATTTCGGATCTCTCGTCCGACGAAATACGAACATAGTGATAGGGATCGGCCGTATCCCAGTACAACCCCAATGGCACACTGTTTTTTGGAATGGTCGCCGCCACCACATAGGTACGGTAAGGAAACTGCTTGGTGTGGATGGTGAAGCGATCATTGACCGGAGTATTGCTGGCCACCACGATTTTTTGGGCCGTGATGATGTGCCCATCTTCCAGCGTAATTTTGGGAGAAGGATTGTTTTCAATTTTGTCAACTTTGTAGTGGATGTAGATTTCGCCGCCGTATCTTTCAATCGCCTGAGCCAATCCGTTCATGTATTTCAGGGGATTGAACTGCGCCTGACGAGGAAAGCGGATACTAGGTCCCGATTCAAATGGCATGTGAGGAATGGATTTTTTAAACTCGGGTTCTTGAAATCCCAGCCGGTGAATCGTTTCCATTTCGTGTTGTATGAAATCTTCAGATTTTTCCGGATCCAAAAACAGGTAACCGTCAACGCGTTGAAAATCGCAGTCGATCAGCTCTTCGGCCACAATCGCTTCGACTTTGTCGACGGCTTCCATGTGACTTTGTCCGATCAAGGCCGCTTTTCGCTCGCCATGAAATTTGACCAGATTGAAAAAGCGATCATCCATCGCCCAGGTCAGGTGCCCCGTACTTCGACTGGTTTGTCCGCCCGCAATCGGCCCCATGTCGACCACGATCACCGAGCGGCCTTCTTTGGCTAGCATATAGGCGGTCGTCAGCCCCGCAATTCCCGCTCCGATAATACAGACTTCGCAGATGGAATCTTTCTCGCCCTGAGGGGGCAAAAAAGGATCGACATCCATCCAGCAAGACAAACTTTCCCCTGAAAACGTCTTATCCGTATCCATGCAAAACCTCCCCAACCTTTTGGGAAAAGGTGCATAACTTGTTCCAGTTGACGAGCCTGCTCTGGGCAGAGGATCGTCTCTGAAAGAAAGGATTTCTGTGGATTCACAAGCCGAAAAAATTCTGAAATTCTGGTTTGAAGAGCTGAAGCCTCCACAGCGGTTTCAGAAGAATGCCGAGCTGGATCGCCTGATGCGTGACCGCTTCGAACCTTTGCTTTTGCAAGCCAGCCGAAGCGAACTGTTTGTATGGCGCGAGACTTTGCCCGGGCGTCTGGCGGAAGTGATTTTGCTGGATCAATTTTCACGAAATATTTATCGCGACACAGCCCAAGCCTTTTCGCAAGACTCTCTGGCCTTGGCATTGTCTCAAGAAGCGATTCGCACGGGAATGCACCTCAGTGAGCTGACTCAAGAGCAGAGATCTTTTTTGTACATGCCTTTCATGCACAGTGAGTCTCTGGCGATTCATCACATTGCCGTGGAACTGTTTTCGGAAAAAGGAATGGAGTTTAGTCTTGATTACGAATATCGCCATAAAGCGATCATCGAAGTTTTCGGAAGATACCCACATCGGAATGCGGTCTTGGGTCGGCAGTCGACTCCTGAAGAGATTGAGTTTTTGAAGAAACCTGGGAGTGGGTTTTAATTCACGTTCTTGGTCATACTCCGACCATCCTTAAAATACCAAACCCCAGCCTGCTTGCGAAACTTCGCGTGTTCATGATGAACCTGTTCGGGCCCATCACCCGTCTTAAACCATGCTTTGAATTCGACCGTGCCCTTGTTTCCTTCCTGGGTCGCTTGAATCACTTCCAGTTTCAAGAACTCAGAACTCCGCGCCCACTCTTCATTGGCTTTGTGATCAAATTCCAGGCGAACTTGCGGGTCCATCGTTTCGACAATGTAATCGATGTTCTTCAAACAAAAGGCGGTGTACCGCGAACGCATCAATTGCTCGGGTGTGCCTGGCCTTTCATCACCTTCGATAAAAGGCTGGCAGCAGTTTGCAAACTCTTTTCCGGTACCACATGGACATTTCATATTTTCACCTATGTTGATTAACAGGGGCTTGTTGCCTCACTTCTTCGTATTGGCAAACCTGAAGGATGGCAAACAAAATGCAGATCAATGCGAATCAGTGCGAATGCAGTGAAAAGGATTGAACTGTGCTTTCACATTTTAAAGATCGTCATGAAGCCGGGCAGTTGCTGGCCCTGAAACTGAAATCAACCGTTACCGAAAAGCCTTACGTTTTTGCTCTTCCCAGAGGTGGAGTCCCCGTCGCCGTTCCGATTGCTGAATCTCTCGGCACACAAGTCGACCTCTTGCTAGTCAAAAAAATTCCGGCACCCCGAAATCCAGAGGTTGCCATCGGTGCCCTGGCCGAAGAGGGTCCGCCGCTTTGGCAGGATGATCGATTTTTTGGTTTGCATATCGCCGATGCTGATCGAAAGCGTTTGCTGGTGAATGCGCAGAAAGCTTTGGCTCGTCAGCGTCGTTTGTGGCGAACCGATTCGCATGTCACTGACATTCATGATCAAACGGTGATTTTGGTGGATGACGGTTTGGCAACCGGTGCGACAATGACAGCAGCAGTGAATTTCTTGCGACTTCGAAAACCTGCGAAAATTATTTTGGCCATTCCCGTGGCATCCGATTCGGCCATTCGACAGATGAAGCCCTTGGTGGACCAGATCGTTTGCCTGATGATTCCCGAGTATTTCGACAGTGTCGGACAGTTCTACGATGACTTCACACAAGTTTCGGATAAAGAGGTGACCGAATTGATGAAGCCGTTTCGAACTGCTGAGTTTTAGTGAGATTTTAAACTCGACGAGGAGGCCCGTATGTCAGCAGATGTTCAAACCCCGACTCCCGGATTCACTCAAGGTGGCGGTGGTGATATTTTTGAAAACAAACAAGATGAAGCAGATATTCTAGCGGACCAAGATCAGACGATTGCCAAAGATCCGCTCACCCAAGATGAAAACATGGGTGCGAAATCGACGACGCTTGAAAGTCTCGAGGACGAACCAGCCGATTTCATGCGCGGTGAGGTGGATGTGAGACAGCAAATGGATCGCGCGGCCGATGCACTTGAGTCGTCAATCCTGGGCTATACCAATCAAGGGGATGAGGATAGCCCAAGATCCGAGCTGGGCGCGTCTTTTAAAGACACACCTGGTGGCTTGGAAGAGGTCGAAATCAAGACCGACGAGGATTTGGCGCGCTTGAAAGCACAAAAGCGCCACGGCCATCATTGACTTTGCAATACGATTGTCTTCAGTTTGGAGGCAGTCTGGGTTGCTGAAATCAGTGACAATAAACAAGATTGACCGAATTCGGATCAGACCCAAATTAACGTTGCCAGGCTCTCGATCGTTTCTTGACCTGGTTTGATCGATATCCGCACCCTGCAGAGATTCGATCAATTAGCGAAGACTCAGAGCTCCTGCTCTGATTGACTTCCAAAAAACCTAGCTCGGTTATCTGGGCTAGGTTTTTTTATGTCTGCTATCAAATTGACTCAAAAGGCCTTAAAAATTCGTGATTTGCAACATTGCGTTGCCTTCCAGATTCATTGACCAAAATAGCATCACCTTGGTCTGCTTGGTGCCACCACGAACTGAGAGATGAAGTCAGTGGCTTTCACTGTTTCACTTTTGCGCACCCGAGAAAATGCGCGGAATGAATGTGATTGAAAAACCAACAGGAGGGAAAATGTTTAAAGGAATGAATCTGCTTGCAGCTGCAGTTCTGATGTCGATCGGTCTGACGGCTTCAGCAACACCAATGCCATTGATCGTCGGCGGCGTCGAAGCAACGAAAGGTGAATTTCCATTCATCGTGTCTCTGCAAAGTGCCAGCTACGGCCACTTCTGCGGCGGCTCTCTGATCAAAGAAGACTGGGTTTTGACAGCAGGTCACTGCTCTCGTGCAACAACTATCGATAAAGTACTGATCGGTCTTCATGATCAAACAAACATGACTGGTGTTGAAACAATCCGCGTGAAGCGCGTGATCACTCACCCAATGTATAACTCTCAAAACATCGATTACGATTATGCTTTGATCCAGTTGGAAACAAAATCAAAGTTCAAACCAATCGCTTTGAACAACGCTGAAATCAACATTCCAGTAAACGGTCCTGACGTGATGACCACGACAGCTGGCTGGGGTGTGATGAGCGAAACTTCCGGCAGCGCTGCTACGAAATTGCAAAAAGTCAGCGTTCCATTGGTTGATCAAGAGACTTGCTCGAAAGCCTATGCTGACTTCAACGAGGTTTCAGACCGCATGTTGTGCGCGGGTTACGCTCAAGGCGGCAAAGATGCTTGCCAAGGCGATAGCGGCGGACCATTGGTTATGAAAAATGCAACTGGCGAAAACATCCTGGTGGGTGTTGTGAGCTGGGGCCAAGGCTGCGCTCGTCCTGAATTGTACGGCGTTTACAGCAAAGTCAGCTCTGTTACCCAGTGGATCGCTGATACGGCTAAGTAATCTTTCAAGTTGAAAAATCGGGAAAAAGAGGTTGTTATGCAGCCTCTTTTTTTTTGCCTTAAAGGGTCCGATTCAACGTGCTACATCTGCAAAATCTCTCCAAACAATTCGGCTCGAAAGTTCTGTTTGAACATGCAGATGGACATATAGGTCACCGCTCGCGCGTGGCCTTAATCGGGCCTAATGGCGCCGGCAAATCGACGCTGATTAAGATTATCATGGGCCTTGAATTTCCGGACGAGGGCGGGGTTTCCCGGGCCAATCATTTGGCGATTGGTTACCTGCCGCAGGAAATTCCCAAAATGTCAGGCCGGACCATTCTCGAAGAGGTCATGCGCACCGATGGTCGTCGCAATGAATTGCTGGCGGCTAAAACCGAAATGGAAAATAAGTTTTCTCGTATAGAGGCTTCTCAGGAAGATCTCGAACGCTATGGCCGCCTGATGGAAGAGCTGGAGAACTTGGACGAGTACCGCCTGGAATCCCGAGCCAAGGCCATCTTGGGCGGTATGGGGTTTAAAACGACGGACTTTGGCCGATCGCTAAGTGAATTCAGCGGTGGTTGGCTGATGCGCGTGGCTTTGTCGCGGATTCTGTTGATGGATCCAGATCTTTTGCTGCTGGACGAGCCGACGAATCACCTGGATTTAGAATCGGTGCTGTGGCTGGAAGAATTTCTGAAACGCACGCAAGGCGCCCTACTGATGATCAGCCACGATACGGCTTTCCTGAATCGCATCGTCACCGAGGTGATCGAGATCGATCAGAAAAAACTGGTCAGCTACAAGGGCAATCTGGACGCTTACGTTGTTCAGAAAGAAGAGCGCTTGAAGGTTCTGCGCGCCCAATATGCGGGACAACAGGCGAAGATCGCCGAGATCGAAGCTTTCGTCACACGCTTTGGCGCAAAGGCCACCAAGGCACGCCAAGCACAGAGCAAATTAAAACAGCTCGAGAAAATGGATTTGATCGAAATTCCTGATGAGCGAAAGACCGTGCGCTTTCAATTTCCTCCAGCTCCGCACAGTGGAAAAGATGTCGTGTCTGTCGAACATGCAGCCGTTCGCTTTGGCGAAAAAACTGTGTTCCGCGATTTGAATTGGTTGCTTCGCAAAGGCACTCGCACGGCGATTGTTGGTGTGAATGGAGCTGGAAAGACAACATTGCTGAAAATGCTGGCGCAAGTTCACAAACCTTCCGAAGGGATTGTGAAGCTCGGTCACGAGGTCAAAATCGGCTACTACTCGCAGATGCAGGCCGAAACCTTGAATATGAAAAACACTATCATGCAAGAGCTCGAGCAAGTCGCCCCCGATATGCCGATCTCACATGTCCGTGCGATTGCGGGAGCTTTCCTTTTCACCGGTGATGCGGTCGAAAAGAAATGCCAAGTCCTTTCCGGCGGCGAAAAAGCGCGCGTGGCCTTGGCGAAGCTGTTGCTGTCACCTTCAAACTTCTTACTGCTAGATGAGCCGACGAACCATTTGGACGTCGAGTCTCGTGGTGTTTTACTGGACGCACTTCAGGATTACACCGGAACTTTGTGTTTGGTTTCGCACGATCGCGAGTTTGTAACACCGCTAGTGGATCAGGTCTTGGAAATCATTCCAGCGGCGAATGGTGCGCAGGTTCTGCATCTGACGGAAACATATTCCGAGTACTTGGAACGAAAACTTCGAGACGCTTCCGGTGCACTTTCAGACGCTGAAGGCTTGAATCCCCGCAAAGGCGGCACTTCCACTGCCAATTCCTCGGCGGCTGGCGCCGACGCCACGGCCGAGAAAAAAGGCCCGTCGAATAATCAAAAGCGAGCTTGGCTGCAAGAAAAAGAAAACCTGGAAAAGCGAATCGCCGAAATGGAAACTCGCCAAGCCGAACTGCGCGAAAAGATGCAAGACCCCGCCACCTACGACGACAAGGCCTACATCCAAGAACTGCTGACCGAACAGCGAAAGATCGACCTCGAAATGGAAACCAGCTTCGCCCGCTGGGAAG
>CBIHPB010000114.1:0-10711 GCA_966211485.1 uncultured Bdellovibrio sp. | reverse complement strand
TTTGGGCGCCCCAGGGATATTTGCTTTTCAGTTCCAACCTGGAAAAGTGGGACCGGGAAAAACACAAACGGCAGATTCAATCAGTGCTCAAACCTCGAAAGCCGATTCAGTTCGGCGAGCAAGAATGGGATTTCGAACTGCCGAATGAAGAGCCCCTGATGAAAAGTTTCTGGATTCAAAAAACCTAACGGAAGAAAGCCTTTTCGGAGAACCGATGCAGCACCCTGAAAATCATGTGATTCCAGTTCATCTGATTCAGAGCCTCTTGGTCGAGCCCAATATCAATCGCGTGCTGGAAAACCTCACGCTGTTCACTGAAAAAACTTTGCCCGGCGTTCGCTGCATTATTTTGATGAACGATGCGGATAGCAGTTTCTTAAGCCCTGGTTCCTGCCCTTCGTTGCCGCTGAAACCCGGCGATCCGGACAAACGCATCCCGATTCGGCCCGATCACACGACTTGCAGCCAGGCGGCCTTTTTCAAACGCGAAATCCTGTTCGGCGACCTGAGCCTTGATAAATCCCAGGCGCACGAGTACTTGATTCACGCCAAAGAGCAAGGTGTGAAAGCCGTCTTCTCGCTACCGATTCTGTCGACAAAAAATGAAGTGCTGGGTGTTTTCTCGTTTTACTTCCGCGAAGTTTTGCAGAGCAAACCGGCCGAGCTTCCCCTCTTCCAAACACTGACGAGCCTGGCTGCGGTCGCCCTCGAACGATACCACTCGCAGCGAACGACAAAGACGATTCTGGCCGAGCTGCAAAGTTCGCAGGAACGCCTGAATCTTGCTCTGCAATCTCAGAAAATGGGCGTTTGGGACTGGTACGTTCAGGCTGATCAATTGATCTGGGATAAAACGATGTACGAGATCTTTGGGGTTGCCAAAGAAGAGACCTCGGGACATTTTGCTGATCTCGAGCGGCTTTGCCATCCCGAAGACGTCGAGACCTTGATCAAAGCCATTCATCAGGTCTTCGAGCAGAACACCACCTTCGATCAAAATTTCCGTGTGATCCGTAAAGGCGAGATCCGCCATATTTCAGCCGTCGGCTACGTCGTGCGCGACGAGAACGGCGATCCGATTCGTATGACCGGACTGAACTGGGATGTCACCGACAAGGTCATCGCCAACAAGAAGCTCGATCAAGAGCGCGCCAAAGCGGTTGCCAATTCCAAGATGGCCTCCTTAGGGGAAATGGCCAGCGGTGTGGCCCACGAGATCAACAATCCTCTGACGATTATTCTCAATCGCGCCAACCAGCTGAAGTCCCGCTTGAACAGCGACGAATTCGAGCGCGAGTGGGCTTTGCAGGAATTAGCGAAAATCGAAAACACCGTCGAGCGCATCGCCAAGATCATCCGCGGACTGCGCGCATTCTCGCGAAATGCCGACAACGATCCGATGATTTCTTGCGAGCTCAATTCCATCATCGACGAGACGCTGGAGCTTTGCCTGGAGAAGTTTAAACGTTATGGCGTCGATTTCCGCATCAAAGGAATCGAGCATCTCTTAAGTCTTCGCTGCCGCCCTTCGCAGATCTCACAGGTCTTGCTGAATCTCTTCAACAATTCCTTCGATGCCATCGTCAACAGTGTCGAGCCTTGGATCGAGCTGGATGTCACGCTTCGCAAGGGCTCAATCTTTTTGCGGATCACCGATAGCGGCCACGGCATTCCATCACAGATCGCCGATCGCATGATGGATCCATTTTTTTCGACGAAGGAGGTCGGTCGCGGCACAGGCTTGGGTCTATCGATTTCAAGAGGCATTATCGAAGAGCACGGCGGACGCCTCTGGTATGACCGTGAAAACCGCCACACCAGCTTTGTCATCGAAGTTCCGATGGAAGACCCATCGACTTCGCATTGATTTTTTAATTCCGAAAAATTCAGATCAGATCACGAACTGTTTCGATCAGCTGATGAGCCTCGACCGGCTTGATGAGATGAAACTGAAAGCCTGAACTCAAGGTCCGGGCTTTCTCTTCCGGATGGGCATGGGCGGTTAAAGCGATGGCTGGGATTTGCCCGCCATGACCCGCATCCTTGGCGCGCACTTTTTTGATCAGCTCGTAGCCGTCATACTCGGGCATGCTGATATCACTGAGCAATATATCGGGCTTGAAGGTTTCAAAAATCTCCAAAGCCTCGGGGACCGAACTTGCGCAGAAGACTTCGCTTCCCGCCCGACGAAGCACGCGGCTGAGCATCTTGCGGGTATCGGGTTCGTCATCGACGACAAGAACGCGGCGATTCTTGAGGACCTGGCGTCTGAGATCTTGCCTCAGGCCTTCTTCGTTCGGCATGGTGCTGGGAACATCAATCCAGGGCTGAACTCCAGCCAGCGGCAACTGCACGGTGAAGACCGTTCCCTGATTTTTCCCGGGACTGCTGGCAACCACGGTTCCTCCATGCGCTTCAACCAGATGCTTGACGATAGATAGTCCCAAGCCCAATCCGCCGAATCTTCGGGTCGTGCCCGAGTCCTCTTGGCGAAATCGGTCAAAGACATAAGGTAAAAAACCGGGCTCGATTCCAAGCCCTGTGTCTTTGATGCGAACTTGTGCGATCGAGTCGACTCGCTCTAAGGAGACTTGGATCTCGCCCATTTTGGGAGTAAATTTCACTGCATTCGAAAGAAGATTCCAGAAAATCTGATGCAGCCTGGTGGATTCGCCTTTGATCGATCCCACATCGGTGTCGATGCTTTCCACAATATTGATTTTCCGTGCCTGTGCTGACAGGCGAATGGAATCAATCGCCTGCCGAAGCACCTGAGCCAGATCCACCATCTGAAATTCCAGCTGCAATTTTCCGGTGATGATTCGTGAAGCATCCAAGAGATCATTGACGATCTCTGTCTGCACGCGGGCATTGCGCTCGATGGCTTCCAGTGCCTCCATCGCTTCGGTCGGATTCAGTTCACCTGCCACCAAAAGTTCGCTGTTTCCCTGGATCACCCCAAGTGGCGTTCGCAGTTCGTGCGAGACGGTGGCCAAAAATTCGTCCTTCAGGCGATTGGCGGATTGCGCTTGCTCGTAAAGTTTTTGCCGTTCGCTGATTTCTTCTTTCAGCCGCAGATTGGCGATGGCCAGTTCCCGGGTCCGGTCATTCACCCGTTTTTCCAATTCCTGGTAAAAACGAGCCAGCTTTTCTTCGGCTTGTTTGCGCTGAACGAAAAGACCGATGCGATGACCGATGTCCGCCATCATCGAATGCACGACTGGATTCTTTTTCATTGATTTCACACTGAAAAATTCCAGCACGCCGATCCACTCGCCGGTCGAAGTAAGAGCCGGAAACCCGGCCGCCGAATGAATTCCGCAGGCCTGCGCGACATCCCGCCTTCGAAAGTTCAGTTCGGATTCCACATTCTCGATCCACATCACTTCACCGGTCTCCCAGATCCGTCCTGGTATGCCTTCGCCCTTTTTCAGTTTCAGCTCATAGTTTCCCTTTTCAAAAGCGCGAAACTCTGCACAGTGGTCTGACCAATAGGCTTCGCATTCAAGCTCGCCCGTCTGATTGGCCATCCAGAAACTTCCCAAATCCCAGCCGACCCCTCTGCCAAGGGCTTCGACAATGGCTGGAAGTGCAACCTTCAAAGTTTCAGATCTGGCCATGATCGCCGTGACAGTGTGAGAGGCCGCCTGCAATTGCTCGATCAGTTTTCTTTGAGAAATGTCATGCAGGAAGGATCCAAAGATCAGATCTTTCCCCTGGCGAACGGGGTAAATGGTGAGCTCGACAGGAATTTCATGGCCGTCTTTATGGCAACCGGTGACTTCGATGCGTTTGTTGAGCACGGGCCCATTTCCAGTTTTGAGATAGCGAGCCAATCCTTTTTGATGAGCCTCGCGATACTGGGCCGGAATGACCACTTCACTGAGAAGCTTTCCGATCACCTCTTCACGCTTCCATCCGAATGTCACTTCGGCCTGGCGATTCCAATCCAAAATCAGTCCCAGCGCATCCATCGATATGAAGGCATCGTAGGCCGATTCGATGATGGCTCGATTGAGCTCGCCGGAATCTTTTTGGTCACGCGTTCTTGCCTGATGACCTTTCAACCGGCGCCAGACAATGTAGAGGGCAACAGCCTTGGCGGCGATGATGAGAAAAACGAAGTGCGCTGGAATTGAAAATGAGGATTGTGCAACAAAATAGTATCCCAGGATCACAAGACCTGTGACTGCGATTGAAATCCATATAGGTCTTCGCAACAGGTTTGACATCCCTCCATCCTTCGCTTCACGGTCTTGCGATGTGTGGAAAATGTCAACCAGGTGAGGATTAAACCCTGTCAACCGACAGGCATTTTGATCGAGCTTGGAAAGCTGCCGTTAATAGAGCTTTGAAAGCTCCATTGAATATTTTCCGGGAGCATAAGCCAATAAGCGCTGATCTTTCAGGGCCTTGAATTGGGATTCGCTGTTGCTGCTAGAAGCGAAAGGGAAAATGGCAATGCCTCCGCGTGGAGTGAATTCGCCCATGACTTCGATGTATTTGGGTTTCATCAGCTTGAATAAATCATCGCAGATGGTTTGCACGCAGTCTTCGTGGAAGTCACCGTGATTGCGGAAACTGAATAGATAGAGCTTCAGGGATTTGCTTTCGACCATCTTTTGATCGGCGATGTAGTTGATAAAAATCTTGGCAAAATCCGGCTGTCCGGTCTTTGGGCACAGTGACGTAAACTCGGTGCAAATCAAACTGGTCCACGCAATGCTTTTGGGATTCTTGTTGTCGAAAGCTTCCAGCACCTCGGGTGCGTAGGTATTGGGAACTTCGGATTTTTGACCCAAAGCAAAGGACTTCAATTCGGAATTGCGAGACGCTGATTTTTTCGGTGCCATAGAGGGCGGTTGTAATGGATTTAGCCTTTGGGCGCAAGCGCTTCAAGCACGGCCCTGGAGGAATCAAGCGTCCGGGCTGCGTAGACTGCTTTTAAGATCTCCATTTGGGTCTCGGTCAGGTCACCGGCACGATGAGTTTTTTGCAAATGGCTTTGGTACATCTGATAGAAGCACAAAGCACCCGCCACCGAGATGTTATAGCTTTGAACAAAGCCTTCCATCGGGATGATCACCCGGTGATCGGCGGCTTCGATCATTTCGCGTGAGACGCCATCTTTTTCATTTCCCAGAACCAATGCCGATGGCTTTGAAAAATCGATTTCAGCAATGGGTTTTGAAGTCGCATCTAAATGCGTGACGACGATCTGCTTGCCTTGCGCCTTCAGAGCTTGCACGCATTCCTTGGTGGATTTCCATTTCTTCATTTCCACCCATTTATCAGCGCCGGCTGTGGTGCGCTGACTTTCTTTGAACTTTTCCCCGAGCTCAATGAGATGAACTTGGCCCAAACCTAAGGCCTCAGCCGAGCGCATGACTGCACTGATGTTTCCGCGGTCGTAAATGCCTTCCATCACCACGACGTTGGAAAAGCAGCGGCCCTGCACGACGCGCTCGATTTTTTTTCGCCGCTCGTCCGTCAGCAGTGGCCAAATATGCTCAAGCACCTTTTGATAAGGTGCCTTGTAATCATGTTCGATGGGGATTTGTGATTCGAATGGGAACATTCAGCAAATCAGGACTATCGCATAATTGGAGCTGAATTTTTCGCCAGGTCGCGGGCGATATTTTTCTGGTGGGCTTCCAATGTCCCGCCGCCGATTTCCAGCAGCTTGGCATCGCGCCACAGACGCTCGACCGTGTATTCGCCGACGTAGCCGTAACCTCCCAAAACTTGAATCGCTCGGTCCGCCACGTTCTTTGACATGGTGGTTGCAATCATTTTCGCGCCGTCAGAATCCAAACGGTTTCCTTCGCGATCCAGTCGCATCAGGCGAGCTGTTTCGTAGACGTAGGCGCGAGCTGCTTTGTACTCGGCATAGCTTTCCGCGATGTACTTTTGCATTTGACCGAAGTGTGAGAGGGGTTTTCCGAAGGCTTCACGCTCTTGAGCGTAGCGATTCATCACTTCCAGCGAGCGCTTGGCAATTCCAAGTCCCATCGCCGCCAGCGTGAGGCGCTCGATCTCGAGGTTTCGCATCATGTGCAGCATGGAATCGCCTTCGTGGCCGACAAGCGCCGAAGCTGGAACTTTGCAGTTATCAAACACAAGCTCGGCCGTGTTGGAGGCGCGCATTCCCAATTTGTCCATGATCTTTTGTCCGACCGAATATCCCGCGTGTGTTTTTTCAACCAAGAATGTCGAAATCAAAGCTCGGCCATTTTTTTCGCCAGTGCGAGCGTAGACCAAAACGCAATCCGCAGGTGTGCGATTGTCATCCAGAGTGCCGTTGGTGATCCACATTTTGCGGCCGTTGATCACGTAGCCATCACCCGATTTCACCGCGGTTGTTTGCATGCCCAAAACGTCAGTTCCAATTGCGGGCTCTGACATCGCCATGGCTCCGACCCATTCGCCACTGCAAACTTTTGGGAGGATGCGCTTTTTTTGCTCTTCAGACGCGTTCACCGCCAAGTTGTTCACCAGCAACATCGAGTGCGCAAGATAGGCAAGACAAAATCCGGGATCTGAATAAGAGAGCTCTTCATGAACAATGACAGCAGCCAGCGCGTCCATTCCAGCGCCACCATAAGTATCTGGAACTGTGATTCCCAACAAACCAAGCTCACCAAGTTTTCGAAACAGTGGAAGATTGAAGCGTTCTTTTTTATCGTGTTCATGCGCCTGAGGCTCGACCTCGGCGGTCACGAAGGCTCGGACCGTTTCACGCAGCATTCCATGCTCGGATGTCGGATTGTACAGATCGTAATCAGTCAGCGAAACAGTGACGGACATGGTGAACTCCTTGAATTGAAAGCTAATGCAGTCTGCCATCGCGTGCCGCCTTTGTCTATCGTCGGTACTATTGAAAACGATGAAAATCAGCGTTCTGGGAGTGGGCACCGAGCTCACCAACGGCCAAATTTTGAATCGCAATGCCCAGTGGATCTCGTCCACCATGACGGATTTGGGTGTGGCGACTTCTATGCATCTTGTCGTACCCGATGAAAAAGAGCTGATTCTGCAGGCACTGAATGTCTGTGCTGAACATTCCGAGATCCTTTTCGTGACGGGTGGATTGGGTCCGACCAGCGACGATTTCACCCGCGAAGTCATCGCCCAGTGGCTAGGTCGCGAGCTCGTTTGGCACGAAGCTTCATGGAAACATATCGAAGACCGTCTGATCCCGCGCGGAATTGCGGTGAAGGAAATCCAACGCCAGCAATGCTACTACCCTTCGGGTGCCGAAGTTTTGATGAACCGAATGGGAACGGCCAATGCGTTTCGGCTCGAGCACCAGGGGAAAACGATTTTTGTGCTTCCGGGCCCGCCGCGGGAAATCGAAGTTTTGTGGCAAGATCATATCGCCAGTTGGATGGCGGAGAAAACCCAGGGCATTGATCAGTTAATGACCGTGTCTTGGGATACGATTGGTCTTGGCGAATCGGATGTGGCCGACAAGGTGGAAGAGGCGCTGAAAGGTTGCGATTTCGAAAAAGGTTACCGCGTGCACATGCCGTTTGTGGAAGTGAAGCTCAGCTTTCTGCAGTCGCAAAAGCGCGAAGCTTCCGCGTGGATTCAGAAAGTCGATGCGGCGATCGGTTCGCTGACTGTCTTGCGAAATGGTGAGGATGCGGCTGAAATTTTGTCGCGGATTTTTTCTGGGTTTGAGCATGTGTATATTCAGGATGAAATTCCGGGATCGTTTTTGCTTCACCGGCTTTTTCCTTTCTGCAAACATTTGCTGCGCGATCGGAAGCTCAGTTTTTCCAGTCATGTTTTGGATGTGGATCTGCCAGAGCGCAGTTTGTTTTTATCGCTTCGTGAGGATGGCTCGTCCAGTGCGGTGGCGTCTTTGCATTTCAAAGGTCAAACCCGAAGCCAGTATTTTATGTCGCCATACAAATCGGCTCTTTTAAAAGAGCGCGAACAGCAGTTCTATGCTGAAATGGCCTTAATTTTCTGGATGAAGGAGTTGGCCCATGAGCACCCAATCCAAGAACCCGCACACCACGTCCCCGTTTAAGGCGTTTCGCCAAAGCGTTCGATCCTCATTGCAACAACAGTCAGAAGCCGTCCCCGAGTCCTTAGGTCCACTGGCATTTTTTGTCGATCTGGATCAGTACATGGGAGATTGGTACGTGATCGCGCACATCCCGACTCCGTTCGAAGCCGGCGCGGTCAATGCCGTCGAATCCTATCGCTGGAACGATGCCGAAAAGCGAATCGATATTTTATATCACCACAATCAAGATCACGCCGACGGCCCGCTTCGTCAGTTTCCGCAAAAAGCCTGGATCGTCGATCCACAATCCAACGCCGAATGGAAAGTTCAATTTTTCTGGCCGCTGAAATTCAGCTACCGAATTCTGGATGTGGCTTCGGACTACTCGTGGGCCGTGGTCGGCACCAACAGTAAAAACTTCGTCTGGATTTTGTCTCGGCGAACACATCTGGATGAGGATGTATTCGAGGATCTCATGGCCAAGATCGCCGCCTGGGGCTACGACATCCGACGCCTGAGAAAAGTCCCGCAGGTTTGGGATTCGGTTTCTTGATTGGTTTTTTTGTTTTCCAAGAACTTGCAACATGGGCCACCGTGATGCCACAAAAGTGTTACCTATGTATCCGGTTTATGCCCACATTTTTGTTGACGTGTTTTTGCGGCCGAAATTTCTTTCATATTCGGCTTGTAAGAAGCGATGTTTTTATTTTCATTTGAAAAATCAAAATTTGAATTTCCGCTCGAGGGCGAAGGGTCTGCCTGCTTGTAATTAGAGATTTTGATGAGATCTCAGCCCGAGATGAATTTTGTGAAAAAACTATGTGTTATACACTTTTTCATGAAGCAGTACTTTGGCGGCAGCCACCTTAAACGAAAAAGAAAATCTCAACGACCCTTGGATTTTAAAAAGTGCACGCACTTAGTTCTAAGACTTAAAGAGCAACTTCCCAGTCTGTTTGATCCCAGGGATCTGGAGCTCAGAAAACTCTTTACTGAAATCGCTGACAAGCATGAAATCAAAGTCTATCAGACCGTTTTCAATCATACGCATGTGCATGCTTCCTTACTGATTCCAAATCGCAAAGCGTATGTGCGATTCATTCGAGAGCTTTGCTCAAAACTTGTCAGTTATTGGAGTGAGGCAATCGGAATCAAGCTGCGACGGGTGTTTGAATCCCGGCCCTTTAGCAGAATTGTCGCTTGGGGAAGAAGTTACCGGATTTTGAATCAATACCTGAAAAAGAATGAGACCGAGTCTGGTGTACAGCAATTGGTGCAAAGGATTCGGCGTCAATCGAAAGAGGTCCCATCTGGCGGCCAACAGCTCGAATTTGTGGATATATGAACGGCCAACGAGCACGACAATCTGCTCAAACTGTGACAGTCGAAGAACCAAAAATGGCAGTCATCCGCCCCTCTGTAAGGCCCTCATGTATCAGGCCAAGTTCTCGATCGGGATTTCGGCTTGAAAGGCGCGACGAGACTTTTGAAGCACTCAAGCGAAAAATTTATCAGCTAGGGCTTGGACCTCAAGGGTCGGTTGAAGGCCCCACCCGTTTCGGCCCACCTTCAATAAATCGGGTCAGCTCTTCGACCAGCTCTTGAAGAGCGACGGATTGAGAGGTCATCTCCTCGGAGGTTGACGAGATTTCCTCGGAGGCCGAGGCATTCTGTTGGGTGGCTTTGTCGATTTCATTCATTGCCTTCGAAATGCTGGTGAGACCATTTGCTTGCTCTTCACCTGCCGTCGCGATTTCGGCGTTGATGTCCGCGATCTTATGAATCGACTTCACGATTTGAGTGAGAGACTCTTTTCCTTTTTCCGCCAGCGTTTGACTGTGAGCGATCTTGGCAACGCTATCATTGATCAAACTTCCGATGTCTTTGGCGGCGATGGCGCTTCGCTGAGCGAGACTGCGCACGGCCTCCGCAACGACGGCGAAACCTTTTCCTTGCTCGCCAGCTCGGGCGGCTTCGACCGCCGCATTCAAGGCCAAAAGATTCGTTTGAAAGGCGATATCGTCGATGACTGTGATGATCTCCTCGATCTTTTTGGAGGCCACGGAGACTTCTCCGACCGCGCCATACAACTCGGAAATTTGTTTTTCTCCGGCTTCCGCAATAGACCTTCCGTCGGTCGCCAAAAGCGAAGCTTGAGAGGCATGCTCGGAATTGGTTCGCACCATGCTGTTGAGCTCCTCGGTCGAAGCCACCGTCTCCTCTAATGCGCTGGCCGTTTCCGTCGCCCCGGCTGACATTTCAGTCGCCGATGCCGACAAGCCTTCAGAGGCATGGGAAACTTCGCGGCTGTGATGAGATAAGTTCTGAATCGCTCGCGTGAGAACATTGGCAACCTGCGAGGCGATCCAGAATCCGATAACACCCAGTGCAATCCAGGCAAAAGCCGAAAGCAGGATCAGAATCATTCGAATCCGTTCGGCCTCTGCCGCATCCTGAACAGCTAGATCCGCGACCAGCTTCAAGCGATACTCATTGAGCTCGTCGATCACCGCTGTCGCTTTACCGATCAGTGGCCGCATCTCATTTGCAATCATTTTTTGGGCGGTCTTTCGGCCCTCGTCAGTGGATTTGTTGCACTCGACAAGGATCTTTTCGACGACCGCTTTGAGAGGCACCCAAGCCTGTTTCAATTCATTGAATTTGCCCGTGACGAATTCATTTTTCGGCAATTTG
>CBIHPB010000113.1:0-10730 GCA_966211485.1 uncultured Bdellovibrio sp. | reverse complement strand
GAATGGTGGCGGGCTTGACGGAAAAGCAGACGCTGCGATTGGCGACACAATCGCCGAAGGCTTTGCTGACGTTTTTACAGTCAAGCAAAGCGTCGGCAGCCACGATTACTTCACCTTTTTGTAGTAGTCAGGAACGGCGATTTTGCCGGCAATGATCTGGGCCTTCAGGTCGTCGGCCTTTTTGCGAATATCGGCTGGCAGAAGTTTGTCGTTGTATTGATCCAAGGCATATCCAACGCCGTTGTTCTTCAATCCAAATTGCACGGCTCCGGCCTGGAACTTTCCCTCTTTGGCTTCCTTGATGGTGTCATAGACGGCGACGTCCACACGCTTCAACATGCTAGTCAGGATAAAGCCTGGCTTCATCCAGTTTTGGTTCGAGTCCACTCCGATCGCCAATGCTTTTTTCTCTTCCGCCGCATCGAAAACGCCGCTGCCAGATGCGCCGGCGGCGACAAAGATCACATCGACGCCCGAGTTGAACTGCGCCAGTGCCAGCTCTTTTGCTTTCGCAGGATTGTTCCAGGCTTCGCTGGTCACGCCGATAAAGTTGGAAACCAAGGCCGCTTTGCCATTCGCTTTTTCAGCGCCGGCTTTGTAGCCCATTTCAAATCGGCGGATCAAAGGAATGTCCATGCCGCCGATAAATCCGACTTTTCCAGATTTCGATTTCATCGCAGCGATCGCGCCGACGATGTAGGAAGCTTCGTGCTCTTCAAACAGCAGGGATTTCACATTTGGGTTTTTCACATCGCCATCGACGATGGCAAATTTTTTGTCCGGAAACTGCGACGAGATTTTCTTCACCGCTTCGGCCTGGGCAAATCCGATTCCGATGATTAGGTCGAAATCTTTTTTGGCGAACGAGCGGTGCAAGTTTTCGATTGAGTTGGTGTCGGTCGCTTCCACATATTTCAGTTCGATGCCCAAATCTTTTTGTGCTTTGGTTGCGCCTTCGTAGGCAGCCGAGTTGAAGGACTTGTCATCTTTACCACCTTTGTCCAACACAAGACCGACTTTGAACGCGAACGCCTGTGTGGCAAAAAGGGAAAGGGCAAAAATACTGATGAGGAAGTTTGTCATTTGATCGTCCTTTTTGATGGATTCAAGGACTTTAGAGGTTTGGGCGGTCCAGAGTCAATTTCAGAGCGGAGCTCAAGCTGCAATTAACTTGAACCCGGTAAAAACGATCCTTCGTTTAAGGCGATATGCGATTCGTCATAATCGATTTGAGCTGGGACCGACTTGTGCATGACCATACTTCATAGAGCTTTAAACATCCCTTTGGAGGTGGTCATGGCAATGTCAGTTTTTAACCCTGAACCCGAGCAAGTGACGAATCTCACCCCCAGCGCATCTCAACAAAATCTCATGAGCTTTCGCTGGGACAATCCTGTGGATATTCTGTCATTCAAAGAAAACGAGTATGTTTTCAAAGAAGGTGAACAGCCACGCGGACTGTATGCAATTCGTTCTGGTGCGGTCAAGGTTGTCGTCAATCGAAGTTTGACTCGCGGTCGCATGAGCTCGCCCGAATATGTTGTCAAAGTGGTCGGTCCTGGAGATATCTTCGGCTACAAAGCCTTGATCAAGAACACGCCTTATCAGGATTTCGCCAAGACTTTGCGCCCCACAGAAATTTACGTGTATTCAAAAGATGCCGTTCTTTCCGTGATGAACGGGCCGAACTCGGTTGCGAAAATGCTTTTCTCTCAGTTTGTGAAAGATCTCGATAACAAAGAGACCATCAATCAGCTGCATTACCTGGCATCGGTGCAAGAGCGCATCGCTTATCAGCTGCTTCTGTTGGCAGATAAATTCGGTGTTCCGACAGCCAATGGAACTTTGATCAGTCTGAAGCTGACTCGCAATGAATTGGCGCAGTTGGCAGGGACGATCAACGAATCCTTGAGCCGGCATCTCACTGAATTCAAAAACGAGGGAATTCTGGAACTGAACGGAAAAGAAATTATCGTGAAAAACCATCATGCTTTGATGGAAAGATCCGGAAATTTCAAGGCCAGCTAAGCTGCCAGCCAACTCCGCTTGACACTTCATCGCGGCCTTCGGTACGCCCAAGCCTCATGGAAACCATTGGCGTCATCGAATCCTGCTACCGCGACAAATTCGGCACGCCCCGACAGCCGGGGCTTGCACCGTCTTCGTTGGCCAAACTTCGTATTCGCAAAGAATGGCAGCCAGCCCAAGCTCTTCAGGGTTTGGAAGGTTTCTCCCACGTTTGGATCATTTTCCAGTTTCATCAAAACACCAATCTTCGCTATCACGCCAAAGTTCATCCGCCGCGTTTGGGTGGCGAGCCGATCGGAGTCTTTGCCACTCGCTCCCCACATCGACCCAATCCGATTGGTCTATCGCTTGTGAAGCTTGAAAAAATTGAAGGTGATACACTGTATTTGTCGGGCATTGATCTGGTCGATGGCACTCCGGTTTTGGACATCAAACCTTATTTGGTTGAAGTCGAATCGCAACCCGATGCCAAATCCGGCTGGTCTTCAAAGGCCAACCGCTCCCAAGCGCAGATTCTATGGACGGCCGAGCAAACCGAGACAGTCCGTCAGTGGAGTGAAAGAATTTCCCAACCAGGCCTAAAAACCTTGATCGAAGAGACCCTGGGGTTGGATCCGCGTCCTGTGGTTTACCGGGGTTACGAGGGCGAAGACTCGCCCTATCGCCAAACGCATGCGGTTCGCCTTTATGATGGCGATATCCATTTCAGTTTCACAAGCCCCTCTGAAATCGTCATTCGGGACATTCGTTTCCTGAATACCGAGATGTAGAACATTTATATATACCTGAAAAAATTCAAGTTTCGGCTCTTTTCGGTGGACTAAAAACGGTGATCGACCGAAATTACACTTTCAAGATAAGTGACAAACACACAGGGGATTTTTCATGGAAATGATGACCGAGCGTTCTTCGACGACTACTGCAAACGCGCGCAAAGTTCCGACCTTAAGCCTCAAGTCCTACACAGAAGGATCTGAAGCCGAGCAGAAGCTCTTTATCGAGCAGCTGTACATGGGTTTGAAAGATTACGGATTTATCATCCTGAAAGATCATGGCATTCCGCAAAGCCTGTTCGACAAAGCTTACGCCATGCTTGAGCAATTTTATGCACTGCCAGTTGAAGCCAAGCTGAAGTATGCGGGTGTGCACGGTGGACAGCGCGGTTACACGCCGTTTGGAAAAGAGCACGCCAAAGATTCTCCAGTGATGGATTTGAAAGAGTTCTGGCATGTGGGCCGCGAAGTTCCGGCCTCTCACAAATTCTCGAAATATTATCCAGCCAACGTTTGGCCAAGTGAAATTCCTGAATTTCAGGAAGTTTTCTCAAGTCTCTATGATTCTTTGAACGAAGCGGGAAAAGCGATGCTGCAAGCTCTGACCTTTCCCCTCGATGTTCCGCAAAATTATTTCGATTACATGGTGGAAGACGGAAACTCGATCCTGCGTTTGTTGCACTATCCACCGATTCCGGCGGGTGTGGATCCACGCTGTTTGCGAGCGGCTCCTCATGAAGATATCAATCTGATCACTCTGCTTCCGGCGGCGACAGCTGGTGGATTGCAGCTGAAAGATCGCGATGGCACTTGGCTCAATGTCGAAGGACAACCGGGCGAGCTGATCGTCGATGCTGGCGATATGCTGGCGCGCGCTTGCAATGATGTGATTCCTTCGACTACTCACCAGGTGGTGAACACGCCGGAAGCTTCACAAAAGAGCCGTTATTCGATGCCGTTCTTTATGCACCCACATCCCGAGGCGATGCTCTCTTGTATTCCTTCTTGCAAAGGTGCCGGAGCTAAATATCCAGATATTTCCTCGCACGAGTTCTTGATGCAGCGCTTGGCTGAAATCGGGCTTCTGAAAAAGTAGGGCCAAAGTAAAGGCAGGGCCGATCAGCCCAAAGTCCAGGCTGCTTGAGAGATGCCGTCCAAAACTGGACGGCATTTTTTTTCGCTGAGATCATGAAGCTTGGATGGCCATTCGCAAACACAATCGAACAATCTGGGTTTTAGCAGCAATTATTTTTGCCTTGGTGATTGTGTTTCTTTTCCGTGACGGACAGTTCGATCGCTTCTTTGTCGAAAATCCAAAAATCGTAATGGATCCGTCGCAGCCAGCACCGGATGAAAATCAATTTGGTGACCGGGTCGGCGAGCCATCGCAAGATCCGGCCTTACAAATGGATGCCAAGAAAAAATATGCGATGTCTTTGGATCGACTGGCGGCTTGTTTTCAAATGCAGGGTTCAGCACTTGCTGAAAATCCGCCACTGCAAATCGAATCTCTGCATTTAAAATTTCAGGCCGAATTGGGGCCGGTGGCTCATCAGTCCGATCGCTGGATGGAGTGGCACCTTCGTTCGCCCGACGGTCGCGAGCGACGGCTTCGCTTGGAAATCACGGAAAGCGACGAAGGCAAGGTGGGCCGTGAACTGCATTACTTCAGTGAATCCCGCGACGGTCAGCTTAATCCCTTGGAGCTGGATCCGGAAAAGGCGATGAACCCCACGGATGACGTGATCAATGAGCTCTTAAAACAGGGCGAAGTGTTCTACAAAGAGCGCGCTGCCGTCTCGTTTTTTCCCAATGGCGAGCGGGTCGAGTACATGGAAAAAAATGGGACCTTGTCTGAAGTCGAATTTTTCAAAGAAAATAAACAGTTTCGTTGCCCGGATATCTTAGTTCCGGAAACATGTCAGTGCATATAGGAGACACACCATGAAACAACTGATCGTTTTATTCTCATTTGCTCTCTCATTCAGCGTCTGGGCGCAGGAAGCCTCGGTTTCTGTCAAATTGAAGCCAGCTGGTTCCTTTGTCGGAAAATCAACCGATGTTAAAGGCACGGCCGTGCAAAAAGGCGACGAAGTCGAAGCCAGCAACATCGTTGTTGTTCTGACCAACATCACGACCGGAATTAAATTGCGGGACGAGCACACTCGTAAACATCTGGAAGTCGAAAAGTTCCCAGAAGCTGTCTTGGTTTCGGCAAAAGGAAAAGGCGGCAAAGGTGAAGGCATCCTTCGCATCCGCGGAATTGAAAAGCCAGTCAGCGGAACTTACAAAATCGAAGGCGGAAAGTTGATGGCGGAATTCCCAATTAAGTTTTCGGATTACGGAATTACCGGCATCAAGTACATGGGCATCGGTGTGGATGACAACGGCCGTATCAATGCGACCGTGCCATTGGCGCAGTCAGGAACATCCGCTCCAGGCGGCGGCCCGGCGCCTGGTGGACCTGCTGGAAAGCCGGCGGCTCCAGCTCCGAAGAAAAAGTAATCTTTCAGATTTGAAATCGGCTGCGACCGAAGGGCTTAGTATCGAAAGCCCAGTCCCAGAGACCAGTAGGTCGCAGCTTTGAATGCCAAAGTTCCCAAGCTCTGTTTGAGCTCCCACTGCTTCCCCAGCAAAACTTTGATCTCACCGATCACACCCAGGTTCACATCCGAACCTGATTTGATATCCGTGTTGGCGGGGGCATCCGGCCAAGTGATCTGTCGGGCCAAAAGAATCGGTCCTGCTGAAAGTGTCACCGGCGCACCCATTCGATAGGCGATGCGGTAGGAAGCAGAAGCTCCGGTCCATTTCACATAGTTCTTTTGGTAAGAAATTGCGCCGCTGTTTTCGCCGATATGAGCTTGTCCGAAGATCAATCCCGCCTCGCCGATCGTGCCCATGCGTTGGTTGAATTTTTCCATCTGGTAGCCCAGGCCGGCGCCAAAAAAGTTGGCGTGCTTGGAATTGTCGACAACCGTGCCGTTGTCGAGATCGACAAATTCAGTCCAGCTCATGTAGTTAAAAGTGACCGCCTTGGATTTCGTGGCCATGCTCAGCGAGCTTTCATCCAGGATGGAAGTTTCCGTCGGTTGTTGTTGGTCTTCTTCCTCTTGGGCTGAAGCGAACAATGAGAACGTCAATATCAATGCGAGTAAAAGATTAAAGCGAAACATGCAATTGTCCTAACATTGTCCAGTCATCGTCAGCTGCAGGTCCTTCGTAAAAGGCGCGGCCATTGACGAAATCCAGCCGCAATTCCAAACGAGGCAGAGGGAAAGCCAGAAGTCCGACTCCCCATCTCCAGGTATCCGGTGAAGAGGCTTTGAATTCTTGATTGTAGCGCTCGATCGTCGTTTTTAGATTGTAACCGCGAACGAGATTGATATTGGTTTGCAGAAGATTGTAACTGCCGCGGAATTTATCGGCGGTCGCCGGCTTGTCTTCCATGTAACCGTACTCGAACATTAAAGCCGAGCCATTGCCCAGGCCTTGGCGATAGTGAACGGCCAAAATATCTTTTTGAACGAAGTCATTTTTCTCATTCATCACGGAAAGACCAGCGCGTTTCAGTTCGCCGACATCAAATTCTCCCATGCCGGAAAATCCTTTTTGCCGGTAAGCTTCGTCTTCATGCGGATTGCCGTTGAAAACGTTTCCGGCGACTTCCCATTTTTCTTCCACTTTATGAACGACCACACCTTGCGACTGCGCAATCCCGTTCGAGCTGTTCAGCTGGGGATTGAAGCCCTGATAAGTTCGCTGGAAGGACGAGTGATCGATGTTGCGAATACCGAAAACTTTTTCCATCAGGCCAACATAAATCCACCAAGATTCTTTGGGCTCGACACGCAGATAATATTCGCGGGCAATGTAAGCGTTGGTGTGTGGCTTGCGGCTGGTTTGCACTTGTCCGTAAGTCACCATGGCGACGTACTTGGCTGCTTGATCCGACAAAGTCACACCGATATCGTTCTGCATTTTGTAGTTCGTGTGTGTTTCGTCAGGTCCCTTGAGGCCTCCGGTCACCTGAAGCTCGCGATATTTGAAGAAGGGGCGAAACCAGTAGGGGAGATTATCGGTTTTTCCAAGAAAGCCCGAATTTTCACCGATCGTCTCGTCGGTCATGCGACGAGGATACAGGGCGCGCGAAGCGATTTCGGCAGACCACAGGGCTCGGCCGTAGTCATTCAGGGGACCATTTCCCAATCCATTGACGTGACAGGTGAGGCAAGAGCTGTAGCCATAACCGATAAATTCGGGATAGGCCCATGTGGAAAGACTTGTGAACAACAAGAGAACGAATAAAGCGCTTTTCATCTCTGAATCCTTGCAAAAGAAGGATTGTGCATCAACAAACTTTGGCTCATGGCGCCCCGAGTTTAATCCGGGCTTGAACCACCCCATTTCCCATGCTGCAATAATGTCATGATCCAAAATTTCATTTTGTTTTCAATAGTCTTGGGGACCAGCCTTTTTTCATTCGCCAAGGTCACGAACGTCACAGTTCTGGACAGCACAGCTTCCAAATTTGAAATGACCGCGGGAACCACTTCCGGTGCCGCGAATGTTTATACGATTTTTGGCGGAAACGCCGGTGCGATCGGTGGATGCACAACTCCAACATCGGGAAGTGTCTGCAACTCCTGTACGGGAACTGGGGCACCCACAACCTATTGCACGACGGCTCCGAAAGCCTGTGCCGAACGCAGTATCTATCCGACTTTGAAGCTGGGAATTCAGCTCACGATGGATACAATCCCAACCAATCCTGCAATTCGAATTGAAGTGGGAAGTTCGACGGCAACAATCACCGCGGATTCAGGTTCGTCGACGAGCTTTGCTGCCAACCAAGCTTTCACCGTTTACATTCCTTGGAGTGCTCTTTGCGATGACAATGCCGCCTGTATGACTCCAACAAAGAAAACTCTGACGGTCGGTTTGGTCGATGCTAGCTCGAGCACGGCTTTTGCCGCTGGCAACTCTCAGGTTTTCACTGTCAAGATTCGCGGTGTAGACGGAGCAACGGCCACCACCAATACTCCAACCAAAGAGCCGACAGCGACCCAAGCCGTAACTGATTTTTCGGTGTTTCCAGGTGACGGGAAAGTGTTCATCAATGACATCTACCGTGGCGCCGAGGGGCCGGGCGATGCTTCGGATATTAAATGGCAGGCTGTGCGGGTTTTTTATGACGAGTTTACGGGAAATCCAAATTATTGCTCAATCCCAGTGGATTCGGCAGGGTTTGCGGATCTTTACTTTACCGACAAAACCAAAGCCGAAACATCGCTGGGCCAATCTTACTTGGAAGGCCTGACAAACGATGTGCCTTATATGTTTACAGTGGCGACTGTCGATGAAGCCAGCGTAGTCTCTCAGTTTCTGCAGATCGAACCTCCATCAGGACAAGAAGCAACATATGCCGCCCAGTACACGGCGACGCCTGGTGAAGTCGTGGGTCTGCTGGATAAGAAAAAATGTTTTATCGCGACGGCTGCTTTCGGTTCGCCGATGGAACCGCAGGTTGAGCTGTTGAGAAATTTCCGCGATCAGGTGCTGGGAAAATTCTATCTTGGAAAACAGTTTATCCGTTTTTATTACAAGAACTCGCCACCAGTTGCGGAATTCATCGCTCAACACGACAGCCTTCGCGCCATCGTGCGGGGAATTTTGTGGCCGATCGTTTTGTTTGCTGATGTTTCGATTCAATGGGGAGTCTGGGTTGCATTTGCGATGTATGCTGCGGCCTTAGGTCTGATGACGGTCTTCATTGTGCGAATTCGTCAAAGGAGAAAATCATGAGAGCATTGCTCGCGCTGTGTTTGATTCTCTCTTTTGCTCGGGCTGGAAAAGCTCAATCGTCGGCGACTGATATTGAGGCCGAGTTGAATTCAGTTCAAGGCAAGCCGGTCAAAGCTCCGCCTCCAACGATCGCAAAACCAACTGCTGCGGAAGATGAAGAGGATGAAGATTCCGCTGGTGATGATGACGAGGACGAAGAAGAAATTCAGGCCGAAGCTCCGCCACCTGCGCCTGTCAAAAAACGTGTCACCACTTTGGTAGATGAAGAGATGGCCTTCCAGGATCGCATTCTTCAGCGCAAAAGTGTTGGCCAAAAAGAAATTTCGGACGATCGCAATCAGGACCGCTATCCCAAAAAAGAATCAGTCTTCAAGCTGCCTCCGGGTCCCAAACAGGGCGGATCTGTTCGCATGGAACACCCTCGCTCGGCGGATGGTCTGATTCGTATCAACAAAGACGGAAGCTATCAGTACAAGACAGCTTTGAAGGAAAAATCCAGATCCAGCGCTTTGCGATTGGGGATGATGACTCCGCCGAAGGTCAATGCCGGATACGACACCGCCAATGTGACCTACGAAAGCATGTATGGCTCGGACAATATTTTTGCTTTGAATTTTGATTACGAGTGGCAGCCATTCCGATCTTTCGGAACTTTGGGAATTCGTTTGGGGACTGGTTTTGCAACTGCAACCGGTGATGGCTATTTCAAAAACCAAAGCCGAACCGATGGACGCAGCCGTGCTCAGGAAAAGTACACGCTGTTTATCGTTCCAGCTTCCGCTTTCCTGACCTATCGCTTTGAGTTCGTTCGTCGTCAGTGGGTTGTTCCTTACGTCACCGGTGGAGCGACCTACTACGGACTGGCCGAGCTTCGAAACGACAACAAAACCCCAAGCTTCGCCGGTTCGCCAGCGGCGGGTGGCGGTGGCGGGTTGCTATTCAATATCTCGCGCCTGGATACCCACAACGCTTTCACCCTATCCGAGGAATACGGGATCGCCGATATGTGGCTTTCGGTTGAAGCGATCGCCATGCAGGGCTTGGACGAGGAAATTGATTTTACGAATCAAGAGATCCGAGCTGGTATCCAAGTCGATTTTTAAGTATAAGGCGGCTCATGTCTTCTCAAGAGCCGCAAAAAATCAAACTTCTTATTTCCTATGATGGCACCGACTTTTGCGGTTGGCAGAAACAAAAAGAGCACAAGCACGGCCCCGACAAGCCTTCCATCCAAGAGACGATCGAGAAAGCTCTCTCAAAAGTTTTAAATGAAAAAATCGATTTGAATGCATCGGGAAGAACCGATGCTGGTGTTCATGCGCTGGCACAAATCGGAGATTTTGAGACGACACGGCCGCTGCCGAAGGATCTTTGTTGGGCGGCTCGCTCGATGTTGCCGGCTTCGATTGTGCTTCGCTCGGCGTGGATTGCACCACGGGAATTTCATTCGACTTTGTCAGCGACTCATAAAACTTATCGCTACTGGATTTGGAACGAGCCACGGCCGACAGCGCTGCTTGCTCGGTATTCGCACTGGGTTCGGCAGCCTTTGGATCTGGATTACCTGAACAAGCAGGCTCAGATTTTGGTGGCGAACCAGGATTTTAAAAGCTTCCAATCGGTCGGAACGCCGGTCCTGACAACGGTTCGCGAGGTTTTCGATGCCCGCTGGACACGCCGGAAAACAGGGGTGGTCGAGTTCCAGATCACCGGAAGTGGCTTTCTGAAGCAGATGGTCCGCAATATTGTGGGCACCCAGCTGGATTTCTATACGAAGGGCTATCCTATTGAAAGGATGAGGGAATTGCTGGAAATGAAGGATCGAACTAAAGCCGGAACGACAGCCCCGCCACAGGGTCTTTTCCTTCGCAAGGTTTATTATCCCCAGGAACTTGACATTAGGTGCCGCCAAATTTAAAAAGTTCGTTCGTTTCGCAGATCTAACGGACGCCTTATCACCGTCGAATTCAAGGACTTGCTCGGTTTTTGGAAATTAGATCTTCGCAAATGGAAACAACAATAATTTCGTTTTTGGAATCAGGCCTACCGTTATCACCTGAATTCGAAGGCGCAATGGAGAACAAAATGAACAAGAACAATCCAACAAAAACTTGGATGGCAAAA
>CBIHPB010000112.1:0-10743 GCA_966211485.1 uncultured Bdellovibrio sp. | reverse complement strand
AAATGTGACTTTTGGTTCTCGCCACTTTTCAGAATGCGATAGATGGGCCAAGTTTTGAAATGGCCTGGAAGTTTCAAATGACAAATCCCAAAGCCGATTTTTGTCCGAACTTGATTGTGTCTTTGGGAATTCTTAAAACGAGGTCGGCTTGACTGTGAACTTTGGGGAGTTACGACTCGGCCTGCCCCGCACGCAAATACAGGGCATCAACGCTATCAAAGAAGCGATGTTTGGCTTTCGAATCGCCAAAAAAGCGTCGGTAAAAATTGTATCCCATATAAAGCGAGTAAAATTCGTATGAAAATTGGATCTTGTCGTACTTTTCGGAAAAGATTTTCCGCTTCTGAGCCTCGGCAAAACAAGAGCCAATATACTTGATCAAACTTTGCTGCTGCTGAATCAGACAATCGCGCACCGGTCCAGGCTGATCATCAAACTCGACAATCGCCGTCAGAAAAATGCAGCCGCCTTTGAGCTTGGGTTCGGTCCGCTCGTACCAGCCGGGCCAATTTTTTTTGAGCAGCTGCAATTTCTCGAAGGGATCCTCCGCCGTTTCACAGAGATTGATCACCGCTTTGACGAATTCGTTTTCGGCAAACTTCAGAATGTCGATCTGCAATTGCTCTTTGGACTGAAAATGCGCAAACAAGCCACTTCGCGAAAGTTCGCTGGCTTTGGCAACGTCGCCGATGCTGGTGTTCCCCAAGCCCTGGACACTGGCAATATCCAGCGCCAATCCTAAAACTCGTGATTTGGTTTTTTCGCCCTTAGTTTCGAACATTTTGGAAAAATCCTAACGCCTGATCGGCCACTTGGGAAGACTTCAAAATTCGAAAATGTCCCAGCTTTTCTGTCGTCACCACCGACGATCTGAGTTCGGCCGGCAGATAGGTCTTGTACTGCTGAAGCGGAACATGGGTGTCGCTGGTGTCGTGCAAAATCAGAAGCGGATTTTGCAAGGTTTTGATTTTCTCTTTGGGATCGATATTGGAAATCTGAATGGCATACCGAGACTGCAAGTTGTCTAGCAAGGCCTCAAGCCAGCGACGCGAAATTCCGAATTCGTCCACGCTGTCGTACAGAGATTCAAACAGCGGTATCATCGGCGCAATCAACGCCAACGGAATGGCACTGCGCTCGGGCGTCATCGAACTGATCATGGCCGAACCACCCATGCTATGGGCCACGATGCCTGCGATTTCGCCTTGCTGGCTGGCCCAGTTCAAAACAGCCTGGGTGCCTTTGATGAATAAAAACAAATTGGCGTGTGCACCGGTGGAATTTCCATGGGCCACATGATCAAAGGCCACGACTCGATAACCTTGCAAAAGAAATCGATCGTAGAATGCGGAAAAATTTCCCGCATTCCCGGACCAACCATGCGCAAAGACCACAATGCGGCTTCCATCGCCCTTCGAATACAGGCGAATCTTTTGATCGTGCACAGCGAGCTCGGTTTGCTCAAAGCCTTCCATCTTGAGTGGCTTTTTCATCGCGGTCGGCGAGCACAAAACTTTTTCGGCCAAACTGACGGTCCAATTCGGAAAACTGCGGCTGATCGCCTCGCTGCTGAAGAAAACGAGGTTCTTCGACACCCGCTTGATCAGACTTGGCTTGTCTTTGCTAAAGTAGATTTCCTTCATGGAGGCTCCTTCATCTGGCCATATCGCAGCTGGCCCTAATCAAAATAGAACAACTGTTCTTTTATAATAGCACAAGTGTTCTATTTTTCAAGATCGACAGTTGTTCAAAATATAGCAGTAATATCAGTGGCTTGCATATGCGCCTGCGCGCACCACCACTGCCCACTCGAATGCTGGGTCCATAAATCACCACAGGCAGTCCGCATTCCATCCCACCCAGCCCGCAGTATTTTTTATCGCCCCCAGCGTTGTTTCTTGCTGAATATGGGACGCCCCAACTAGATTTGCGCTTCATTTTTAGGGAGGGGTCCTTATGAAAAAGAATCTGGTTCTTTTGGCGATCAGTGTTTTGGCAATCGCCTGCACGAAAGCGCCACAAGCTTCATCAATCGAAACGACTGCAAATCAAGGTGTCATCGGCGGAGAAACTTTCACCGAGCCTTTGCAAAAAGCCGCAACTGTCGGCGTGTACATGATCGGCGGCTACTGCAGCGGCTCGTACATCGGCAACAACACGGTGATCACGGCCAGTCACTGCATCCATGAAAGCAGCGCTCGCCAAGTGCGCTTCAACCACCCGACCGGCGTTTTCGCCTGTAACGTGACCAAGCAAGTTGAAAATCCAGACTACGCCGTCGACCAACAACCTTGGTTCGATATCGCAGTTTTGAAAATCAACTGCTCTGACAGCCGCATCAACGAAATCGTGCCTTACGTCTACAACACTTCGGCAACAATGCCTGATGTGACTTATTCAGCTGGCTACGGATTGTCTCAGCAGGACGGAAACTTTATGTTCCCGAACCTGAGCTTTATCCAGCTGCACCCGTTCGATATGACCGAAGCGATCAACGATCCAACAATTGACGAGCAAATGAAGCAAAGCGACCGCTTAGCAGAACTTGTTCAACGAGTTCAAGAAGGCCGTCTGAACTGCTACAAAACCGAGATCGAGCACACGGTGTTCTTCGGAGACTCGGGCGGACCTCAGTACACTTACGGCGCTGACGGCAAATACGTTTTGCTGGGAGTAAACGACGTTTTGTATACAAAGAACGAAGAAGTCGAATCTTTGTACGCATTCTGCACAGCCAGCGTCGCCTACTACAAAGACTGGGTCAATTCAGTCGCTCAGTAATCCAGAGCAAGGCGGGGCCGTTTAGCCAAGCAAGGCGGGGCCGTTTAGCTGCGTCCTCGCTTCATCCAAAATTTAAACTTCGAAATGCCAGCCAAAAGCTGGCGTTTTGTTTTTGAGCCCCAGAATTTCCCTCTGAAAAACTAGACCTCGTTTAGCCATGGCTTGTTGCGTTCTTGCTTTCCCCTCTCAGCAAACCAACCCACAATTTATCTTCCACAGGAGGAAACATGGCTAAGAAACAAAAGAAAATGGAACCCATCATCGTCACCAGCAAAGCAAAAGCAATCCTGAAAAAACACGGTTGCAACACTTCCAGCGAAGCAATGGACGGATTGAATGGCTGGGCCTACTGGTTGCTGGATCAAGCTGCCAAACGCGCAAAAGCCAACGGCCGCAAAACCGTCCGCAGCTACGATTTCATCTGCCCGTAATTTTTAAGATATAAGATCCTAAAGGACGCAAAACCCTTATTTGCGTCCTTCCAATCGAGAAACAACTCAAACAGCACTCTCTCGCAATAATCTCTCGGCTCAAGACCAATATATTGGTCAACTGACCATTATAATGGTCTTCGATGGAAGAGCCTCATTCACACTCAGTTTTCAGTTGCAGAAAATCGCACCAAGTTTCTGAGCTTCGGGTCAATGACGGTAAAATGTCAGTTTTGACGGTATACCGTCATTCTCGATAAGAGCCCATTCAAGCGGCAGTCATTCGACCCACTCGTTTCCGTCAAAGGCCATTAAAATGGCCAAGCGGCCAATATACTGGCCTTCGCTCGAAGAGCTGAGTTTCCTAGATCTCGACCTGCCGACAAATCCAATTCGTCACTTCCTGAAGCCCCGTTTGCAAATCAGGAAACTTCCCCTGAACTGCCAGCATTGCCTCACGAACAGCCGAGCTCGTATATGCCCGCCCACGCAAAGCCAATGTCATCTCCTCGATCAGCTGCGGATAAAGACTGTCACTGAAAACTTGCAGATCCGTGATCTTCGCCTCATCCACTTTGAAATGAATTTCGAAAAATCCAAGGCTGATGTACTCGCTCATCTGCTGATTGAATTCCAGCGTGCGACCGTAAAGCCAATCAAATGAACTCAAAGACTCGTACTGCGCTTTTAGCTCGGGGATCTGCTGAAGGCTTGTCATCGTCAGCGATTCGACTTCGGCGCGACCGCCGTAGAATTTCTCAAAACATGCGACCGTTGCTTCGACGATCTGCTCGTGCTTTAAATCGGCCGAGATCTCATTTAAGTTCGCGACCCGGGCACGCACGGATTCTTTTCCCTTGGCCTGCAGTTTTTTTGGATTTGGTGTCAGGTACTGTCCCAAGCGCGTCAGATCGGCGTGCAAAAGCAAAGTGCCGTGATGGAAAGCACGATCCCGCTTTTCGCGATAAGCGCTGCCGCTGAATTTTCGTGGTCCATCTGGGAACGGAATCAAAAGATCGTTGCGCCCCGATGCCTCCCCGACGATATCAAATCGCTTCAAAGCATTCAGGATCACGGCCACGTTGTTTTCGCGCTTGTAGCCCTCTTTCGGAGACAGGAAGGTGAAGTTGGTATTTCCCAGATCGTGAAAGACCGCTCCGCCGCCAGTGGTTCGGCGCGCCAGATGGACCTTGTCCTGTTTCATCTTGGCAAGATTGCACTCGGACCAGGGGTTTTGGTTGCGGCCAATCACCACAGTTTCTTCATTTCGCCACAGGAACAGCACCTGCGCTGACGGATCCATATTGTGGAAGATCCACTCTTCGGTTGCGAGATTCAGATGAGGATTGAAGCTATCCGAAAGAAAAACTTTCAACTGTGGCATAGGACCCACTTATGACTTGAAGAAAAGCCTTTGTCCAGAGGGAGTTCACGCCTATACTCGCGAGCTTCCATGGAAACCAAACAAGCCAAAGCCCTGCAACTAGGATGTGTCAATCGCCTGCGAATCATCGAAATCGTCGAGCGTGGCGCGTACTTAGACGGCGGAAAAGATGGCCAAGTTTTGCTGCCAATCCGCACGGTCCCCGAAACAGCGGAAATCGGTGACAGCCTAGATGTCTTTATTTACCGCGATTCCCAAGACCTTTTGATTGCCACCACCGAAGTTCCAAAGATAATGATGGGCCAGATCGCAAGCCTGATGGTCACAGCCGTCCAACAAGTCGGAGCTTTCTTGGATTGGGGCCTGCAAAAAGATCTTTTCCTTCCATTTGCCGAGCAAACCCGCAACATCCGCATCGGCCAAAAAGTCGTTGTCGCTTTGTACCTGGATAACACCGACCGCCTGGCCGCCAGCATGCGCCTGAGCGAATATGTCGACAAGGACACCTCCAGCTTCAAAGAAGGCCAAGCGGTGCAGCTTCTGATCGTCGGAGAAACCGATCTGGGATGGAAAGCCATCGTCGACGGAAGATGCGCTGGAGTTTTGTACGCGAATGAAATTTTCCAACAGCTCGCCCCTGGCATGAGCCTTCCCGGCTTTATCAAAAAAGTGCGCGATGATGGAAAGCTGGATTTGTCTCTCACTCGCTTGGGCCACGAAGCCGGCGATGATATTGCGCCAATGATTTTGAAGAAGCTCAAAGCCAACGGTGGATATCTAGAAATCAACGACAAGACCTCGCCCGAGCTGATCTATGAATGGTTCGGCGTCAGCAAAAAGAAATACAAGATCGCCTTGGGTGGCTTGTACAAAAAACGCCTGATCACCGTCTCTGAAGACGGCATTCGCTTAGTCTAAAAATTAGAAATAAGAGCTATAATAAACGCCGGTCAGCGATGTGCTGCTGTTGAGCTCTTTGTCATCAAACGCGACATTCCACGAATAGGAACGCGCAAAGAACCCAACTTTGGACTGTCCCCATTGATAACCAGCGGAAAATCCGGCATTCGAAATCAATTGCATATCGGTGTTGGATCCGGTTTTTCCTTCATACTGAAACTGAATATCGCTGAGATTGGTGCCGACGCCGATCAAAACACCGGCAAAATAATTTTTCCAGATCCAGTTGTGTCCACGGCTTACACGCAGACTGATCGAACGAACTTTGGCGCGATCCAAATCGCTGCGAAGACTGGTTTTCAATTCTTTGGGAACCAAGTCCCCATTGAGATCAAATTCATCATACCCGGCCGAGAGCATCCAGGAACCGCGACTCACGGACTGCTTCCAAGATGTTGTGCTGGTCATAGCTGCCGAATAGGCCGGATCAAATGCATAGGTCAGCTGTGTTCCCACGTGCTGCATCGTCAAATCGGAATGAATCAGATCCGCCGCTCGTGATTGGACGTAATAACCTTCGTAGCGTTGAAAATAAAAATCCGCCAGCCAGTTTTGTTTGAAACCAAAAGCCGCCTGAAAATCAGTAACCTTGGTGTCACCCTTCTCGGCCCGCTCGTCGACTTTGTCTTTGATCGGAAACTTGGCCTGCAAAGAGAACTGTTCGACACCCATGTTGACGAAATAGAAACTGGAATTCGTCGACGAATAATTGAGGTCTTCACTTTGAGTTTTCACAGCCATATTCAAGGCACTGACGCCGACGCCAACCGCAGGTTCGACCTGCAATTTGGTTTCCGCACGAGCCAGAACACCGGCGAAGAAATAGATCGCGATGATCAGGAAACCGACATGCTTGTAAATACTTCCCATAAAACCCCCAAGCAATTCCTTTTCAGGTGCTTGGGGGGACATATCAGCAGGATCCAGGCCAAGCAGCCGGGGTGCCTTCTCAAATCCACTGGGAAATGGGATTCAAGCAGGGCCTGGAAATGGCATTTTGAGAGCGAAGTTAGAAGTTTTGACTGAGGGCTTTTAGGATTCGTGAATCGCTTTCCTGCGTGCGCATCAGGAAGATCTCGTTTCGAATCTTGGTCGCGGTCGGACGAGAATCCATCAAAGCCTTCACCGCCAGGTAACGAACATTGGAATCTTGATCTTTGCGAATTGCTTCGATCAAACGAGATTGAACCTCGGCATCATCACGCCGGGCATTCCAAAGCAACGCCGCAGCCGTACTCCGGCGAAGCATCGACGCTCCGGCTTCAACAAGAATCGAAGAAAGGCGTCGGTAGATGGCCGAATCCGAAGGTCTCAAACATCCCAGTGCATTCAAGAAATGCTCTTCACTCCAGCGCTGCTCGGGTATGACCGAGTACGGAATATTCATCTGCAGATTCGCTCGGCACAACAGTTCGTGACGAGTCTGCGTGAATGGACTTGAAAGATCCACCAGCGAGTTGAATGCATGGACCGAGGTTTCGGAATCAATCATATCGAGATCCATCAGCGCGTTGATCACTTGCGCTTTGAACGTGATGTAGGCATCACCTTTCAAAGCCAGGAATCGTATCAGCTCTTGTCGGACGGTTTGATTGTTTTTCAAATGCAGCAAGGCCCGGCGCGATGGCTCGTCTAGGATGGACCACCGGCTGTTCAGATATTTCACCACATCTTCAATGTGCGCGATCATCTGCATGGCATTTCCTTCAGCAAAAAGGGATTCAATGTATCGAATTTTTTCGACTCCGGGAACACGGTTGCTTCGGATGTAACAATAGGGCTTGTCTTCGACGGACTTCAGATCCGGCATGGATCCTTGCTTCTGAGTCAGCGTTGTTTTCTTCAAAGCCGAAAACAATGCTTTGTTTCGTGAGGTGTCAGTCGAGGCCGTGTCGAAATTCGCATAGCGCTCTTTGTTTTCCGAGAGATACTGGGTCAGCAGCGGCTCGACTTGCGCACCGCTTGGAGAAACTTTTGAAAATCCATAGATTCTTGGAGTCTTCGGAAAGATATCCGTCATTCGGTGAGCCATCGCCCGGCCGAATTCGCTGCGACGGAAGACGACGACTTGGCTTGCTTGCTCGCGATTAAATCCGTTTCGCATGAGCTCGGCCATCATGCCGTCGAGGCTTTGGCGACCACCGTCTTTCAACGCCAAAGTGTTGCAACCGAAAAGGAAAACCTCTTTCGGATTGTTGAGGATGCCATGGCATTTCGAGTTGCAGGAATAAGATTCGAGGTCATTGGCCGAAAGGCTGAAACCGGAACTTCCATGAAAGCTTCCGCTAAAGTGACCAGAGACGACAAGGATATCGCAGGAGATTTTCTTTTCACAGGCCTGGAGGAACCAGTCTTTTTGAGCGGTGCTAGCGCCTGGTGGGATCAATTCAACGAAATCCCAATCCGAGGCCGGTAGAAATTTTCGGAAGGTGTTTACTTCGTTATTAGAGTTGATTGTGACAGAGCAGAGGACTTTTTTTTTACATCCGCGGCATGCGCCATCTGCGCCAGCCCAACCCAAGCCAAAATCACAGCCACGAGAAACAATCTTGCGAAAATACGAAATGAGTTTGTCATGCCCGACACTATTTCAAGCTTCGGACTCGCGGGAAGGGATTGGTTTGGTTAATAGCTCGAAACTGCGGTGACGGACTGATTCGCGCCTGGCATCTGGCTAAGACTTTGACAGGCCGGCTTGGGTTTTCGAGCTAGGGACACCGACCGCCGGGGCTTGCTTCCTGATTCGCGGTTGGGTTGACAGCGGCCTTTACCTATCATCATGATTTGCGATAGCAGCCACGGAAGCCTTCTTCCCAACATCAGGATTCGCATTGGATTTTTCTGACTTTTTCTCCCGCCGGATCCAGCCAAAAGATTCCATGCAGTTTTTAGCGAGGTAATCCAATGCACTTTTGTAGTCTCGTCCCCAGTTTATAATCCGAGTAAAGGGGCGAAGGGTGAAAAGTTTCGAGCTGACCGCAGCCTTCGCATTTGCCGGCCGAGCTTTCGCAACAGCCATCGCAAGCTTCGAAGTGAGAGCTCTGATGAACCGCACATAATCCTGTCTTTCTTTAATCTGAATCAAGAAATGAATATGCGACCAATTGATCGCGACATCATAAACTCGAACATGAAATTTCCGAGCCATTTTTTGGATGAGCCGATGAAGCCTTCGATTGCCAGGCACAAACACTTTCTTCTGACTTGATTTCAAGATCAAATGCAAAGGAAGCTTTGTCGAAAGGGGCCTTTGCGATTTTCTTTTGCCAATCAAATCCTTTCCACCGAAGGATTTCCTGTAGTTCTTCAAAAACTCAAACTTCATTTGCCGCATTTTTTCTGCGCCCTTTTGTAAAGAACCGATCTTTGTTCCACTTCACTACTCACCGTTCGCAGTTTTAAAAAAAGATCTCAATTTAACTCTTAATATTCCGAAATAACTGAGCACTTCATATCATCGATTTTTTCAGAGCCAATTTTGAACATCCTCAAAACATCTCAAAATCCATTCGCAAACGATCGAGAACCCTTCGCCCCGCTCGGCAATCAGGCTTTTCAAAGAAAATTTCAAAATGGAAAAATAAACTCGCCAGTGAGGCGCCAGTGGCTCTGAAAAACTCGTCAACATTTAATTGAAAAATTATTTGCTTCGCGCGCCGCAAGAGAAGACTCGTGGCCAACACTAGGCCACGTCGTCAAATGGGGCTTTCCTCTATATCGCGCTCAGACCCACCGCCACTCCAATCTCCACCTCCACATTGGGTACCTGACCCCACGCGCAGTCCACCTCGCCATCCCAACGCGCGCACCTCCCCGTCCCCTCGTGAAACATCGGGAAACAGAAACCTCAATGCTGGGTTGTTTCATTGCTTGATACAGACGCCTGCTTCGCTACGCTGTCAGCACAACAAAAAGGATGATTCATGAAGAATGGACTTTTGATTGCAGCACTGGCCCTCGTATTCACCCTCGGCACAACCGCTTGTGACAATGGCGGAGGCGGAAAAGGAAACGTTGCTCCTTCGGGTGGTGGCGGTGAAAATGGAAATGGCACCGGAAACGGAACTCCGCAAAAGCCAATCCAAATCGACACGCAGTCTTGCGTTTACAAACTGAACGATGGCGGCAGCGTCGACATGTCTCATTTACAGCGCTCAGATGTTCAAGCTGTTTCTTTCCAAAAGAAATTCAACACCGAATATTTGAAGGCCATTGGTCTGGCCAGCATTCCCGAGACCATCAAGTTCGTCAATATGACCGAGGCTCAGGCTTATCAGTCCTACCATGTCTATTCAACCGAGTGTGAAAAGGATCTGTTCATCGCTTTGCCGACATTGCCAACAGATTTGGCCGAGCAATGGAAACAGGCGTCGCCGAACGATCCGAACTCGGTCCTGATGGGATTGTACCTGCCAAAGGATCCACGGGCTGAAAATACGGACATTCCTTCCATTCGCGGCCAAGCCGCCATCCTGATCCGCACGAACACTAGCCGCTGGACGCTGGTTCATGAATTCATGCACCACTTGTTTATGCTTCAATCGGTCGCTGAAGGTTATGATGAAAACAAAGCCTTTAGCGAGCTCGAGCACAGCAGAGCCCGCATCAAAGAAATCAATGACAATGCCGCTTTGAACTTTGGACAGAAAATTGACATGCATGCGGACAATTACCAATCACTGGTTTTGGCTTATGACAGCATGATGGTTCACTTCCCACTGGAAGAAATGACCGTTGAAAAAACGATGAAAGAGTACATGCGAAATCACCAACTGGATTACGCTCCTGAAAGCTCGAACTGGTACATTCAAGGCAGCGCCGAAAAAGCCCGCAAGAGCTACGATGAAGTTCTCCAATTCGGTCAGCAGATCATCGACGCCGCCAACGGCCATCCAGGCCACGAAGCCGCAGCCGAAAAAGTCCGTACCGCCAACCGCCTGATCCAGGCTCGCTATGCCGAGATGAACCAGATCACCACGGCCTATCCAAATCGTGGCAGCATCAGCCAGGATCTAGCAAAAGCCTGGGGCCTTGAAATGCACGAAGGCTGCTCGCATGAAGGCAAAGCCGAGGAGCTCCTTGCAATGGTCAGCAACCTCAGCATTCACTAATTCGCTGTCTCATCCCGAGACGGAAAACCGGGTCCCGATTCATCTCCGCACTTCTCATGCTGAGATGAAGACCGGG